>DASZOE010000255.1:0-4908 GCA_035550945.1 Acidimicrobiales bacterium | reverse complement strand
CCGGGGACTGGCCCGGCGAGCTGTGGGCGCTGATGCTCGACACCAAGAGCACCTTCGACGCCCTGGTGGCCAAGTACGCGCCCGGTCCCGAGCAGGCCCAGGCCATCCTCGAGAACCGCTTCTACCGCAACATCTCGGGCGCCCTGTCGGGGACCCAGGAGTTCATGGCCATGGAGAAGCTGTACGAGCTCCACGACGACGGGCGGTTCGAGCTCATCGTGGTCGACACACCTCCCACCCGGAACGCCCTCGACTTCGTGGACGCCCCCCGCCGCCTGGTCCGGCTCCTCGACAACCGCATCTTCCGCCTGGTCATGCTCCCGGCCCGGGCGGGCGTGAAGGCGGTGAACGTGGCCGCCCAGGCCGTGCTGCGCACGATCTCGCGGGTCGTGGGCACCGAGGTGGTGAACGACGCCGTCCAGTTCTTCCGGGCCTTCGAGGGGATGGAGGACGGCTTCCGGGACCGGGCCCGACGGGTCGACCGCCTCCTGTCCGACCCGGGCACCGCGTTCGTGCTGGTGGCCGCGCCCCGGCCGGACGTGGTCGCCGAGGCCGACTTCTTCGCCGACCGGCTGGCGGACGCCGAGATCCCCGTCGCCGCCCTGGTCGTGAACCGCATGCACCCTCGCTACGGCGGAGAGTGGTCGCAGGTCGACCGGGAGCGGGCCCGCACGCTGGCGGGCACGCCGCTGGGACCGCTCTACGAGAATCTGGCCGACCTCCACCAGGTGGCCGACGGCGAGGAGTCCCACGTGGCCGGCCTGGTGGGCCGCGTCGCCCCCGCCCCCGCCGTCCGCGTGCCCGTGCTGGCCGGCGACGTGCACGACCTCGACGGGCTCACCGAGATCGGGCGCCACCTCTTCAGTGGCGAACCCCACGCACCGGCGGTGGACGTTTGAGCCCCGCCTCGAACGATCAGCGCCCGAAGGCGGGGGCTACGCCTCCGCCGGCTGGGTGAGCGAGCGGGCGGCCTCTTCGAGCGTTTCGGTGACGGTGACGATGCGGTCGAACCCGGTGGTGTGCAACAGGCGGACCAGGGTGGGACGGTTGCAGCAGACGGCGACGTCGCCACCCACCTCACGGGCCCGGCGGATGCCGCCGATCAGCGCCCCCAGGCCGGCGGAGTCCACGAAGGGGACCTCCGACATGTCGATCAGGAGCTTGGGCGTGGACGCCAGCTCCCCGAGGGCCTCACGGAACTGGCCGACGGTATAGGCGTCGAGCTCGCCCACGGGGCGGCAGATGGTGTAGCCGTCGCCCTGCTCTCGCTGAATGTTCAGCACCAGGCCTCCTGATCGCCCTCGCCCCGCCTCGACCGATGCTAGTGCCAGTCCGGCCGTTGCCGACTACCCTCGCCCACGTGCCCGACATCCTCCTGGTCAGCGACTCCGAGGCGGTGCGGGACGAGGTCAAGGCCGTCGTGAGCGACGCGTCGACCACCTTCCGCGAGCTGACGCGCGGCGCCGAGGTCCGGGACGCGGTGAAGGAGAAGACACCCGACCTGGCCGTGATCGACCTGCAGGTCGGCAAGATGGGGGGCATGGCCACCTGCCTCGACCTGCGCCTCGAGGAGGGCGCCGGCCGCCTCCCCCACGTCCCGGTGCTCATGCTGCTCGACCGCCGGGCCGACGTGTTCCTCGCCCGCCGCTCCCAGGCCGAGGGCTGGCTGGTGAAACCCCTCGATCCCTTCCGCCTCGGCCGGGCGGTGCGCCACGTGCTGGCCGGCGGGACCTACGAGGACGGCGCCTACAAGCCGGTCACCGTCGTGCCCCGGGGGGCCGCGGCCGGCTCGTTGCAGTAACATCGGCCTCCAGCGGGAAGTGGCGCAGCTTGGTTAGCGCGCAGCGTTCGGGACGCTGAGGCCGCGGGTTCAAATCCCGCCTTCCCGACAGGGCAACGGTGCTGGTCGGACCGTTGCGGAGGGTGGGCACCCCGTCACCGAGCTGTGCCACGCCGTTCCACCCACGACCACAATCACGCGACACAATCACGCGGCGCCGCAAGACCCCGGACGTCTGCGGCGGGGTGCTCGTGCATGGCCGCCGCGGCGCCGCCCGGCGGGTGAGGTCTGTTCGCCGTCCGGGCTGGCTCACCACTCGAGAGCGAGGCTGCCGCGGTCCGTTGCCGTAATGGTCGTGCCCAGCGCCTCGGACTCACGCCGGAGCGTCGTCGCCAGCCACTTCACGTCTTCGGCGGGGGGCCGGCTCAGACGGAAGCGCTCCATCCTCGTGGGCACGAGTTCCATTGTCCGGAGCGAACCCGTGCGGGCGTCGACGGTGGGCAGGTACAGGGCGCCGAGCTCGCCCCGGTAGCGCTCGTGGCCGCGGATGCCCTCGTAGTCGGTCACGAGGTCGCCGCAGCCGTACAGGATGAGCCGGCCCTGGTACACCTCGATGCCCAGCGGATGGTGCGACGAGTGGCCGTGGACGATGTGAACGCCGGCGCGGTCGATCAGCGAGCGGGCGAAGCGCTGGTGCTCCGGAGGAGTCTCGTAGCCCCAGTTCGGCCCCCAGTGCAGCGACATCACCACGACGTCGCCCGGTGCCGCCCACGAACCGACGACGGCGGCGATCCGGTCGGCAGTGGCGTCGGACAGGTCGGCCAGGAAGGCGACGCCGGGCCGCCCCTCCCCGGCCGCCCACTCGGGCGGGATGCCGCTGGAAGCCGACCCCGCCGCCACCACCAGCACCCGGGACCCCGATGACACCGGGACCGCGGCCGGCGCCCACGCCTCCATGAGGTCGCGACCCACTCCGACCGCCGATACGCCGCTGCTCTCGAGGACCTCGAGAGTCTGCTCCAGCCCCGGGATGGACCAGTCGAGCACGTGGTTGTTCGCGAGCACAGCCACGTCCACGGCCGCCGCCGACAGGACGTCGACGTTCGCCGGGTGCACGCGGTACTGGATGCCCTTGCCCGGCCACGGCGTGCCCCGGTCGGTGACGGCCGTCTCCAGGTTCACGACCGTGACGTCCGGTTCCGCCTGCCGGAGGAGGTGGAGCGCGTCACCCCAGACGTAGCCCGGCGGCACGCGACGCGGGATCGGACCGGAACGTTGCTCCGCGAGCGTCACGTAGTCCACGGCGGAGTTCATCCACCGCTCGTGGATCCTCGGATCCCCAGGATGCCGGAGGATCTGGTCAATCCCGCGGCCCAGCATCACATCGCCCGTCACGCACAGCTTCACGCCATCTCCGCCCGGTGCCGACCACCGAGAACCGGCCATGGGGGACGCTTACCCGCGGCCGCGACCAGCCCAACGACGGTGGCGCGGGGCATGGATCGTGGCGGCGTCCGCAGCGCGCACCGCCCGCGCCAGGCCAGCTCCCGACGCTCGGGGCGTCGTGCGTCCGCTTCCCGGTCGTCCGAGGCGGCGAGCGGCCCGGGTAGCACCCGCGCCGCGGCGGGTACGCGCCACAGAGAGCCCAGGAGGTCACGATGCCGTTCCCAGATCGAACCGACGCCGGACGCCAGCTGGCCGAGAGGGCGGCCGAGGGGCTCGACGAACCGGTCATGTCCGACACGGCGCGCCGGCTCGGCCTCGGCGACGAGGAGCTCGCGCCGCTGGGGGAGCGAGCGCGGCGCGAGCTCGCCCGGCGGGTCGAGCACTACCGGACCCACGCCGGCGCCGGGGCGCCGAGGGGGTCGGCATGACGCTGGCCCGCCCGGTCACGATCGGCGTCGACGGCGCCGCCGTTCACGGCGACCTGGTCGTCCCCGACGGCAGCACCGCGGTGGTCGTCTTCGCCCACGGCAGCGGCAGCGGCCGCCACAGCCCCAGGAACCGGCAGGTGGCGCAACGGCTGCAGCAGGAAGGACTGGGCACGCTGCTGCTCGACCTGCTCACCAAGGCCGAAGAGGGCATCGATGCCCGCACGGCCGAGCTTCGCTTCGACATCGACCTGCTGGCCGGCCGGCTGGCCGCGGCCGCGACATTCCTGGACCAGGACGGTGACCTCGGCGGCCGTATGGGCCTCGGCTACTTCGGGGCCAGCACGGGCGCAGCCGCGGCGCTGGTGGCGGCCGCCGCCCAGGGCGGCCGCGTTGGCGCGGTCGTGTCGCGGGGCGGCCGGCCGGACCTCGCGGGCGACGCCCTACCCCGCGTGCAGGCCCCCACACTGCTCATCGTCGGCGGTCGCGACGAGGTCGTGCTCGACATGAACCGGGGGGCCCAAGCCCGGTTGCGGTGCGAGCACCGCCTCGACATCGTGCCCGGCGCCACGCACCTGTTCGGAGAGCCCGGCGCCCTGGAGCAGGTGGCGGACCTGGCGGCCGGCTGGTTCACCCGCCACCTCGCCGGCGCCCCGAACGCCCACGGGGGCCGGGAGCGGTGAGCGCGCCGGCCCCCACACCGGAGCCGAGCGAGCTCGCCGAGATCACCGAGCTGGCCCGCCCGTTGCGCTCCTCCGCTGACCTCGATGCCGTGCTGGAGCGTGTCGGCGATGCCCGATTCGTGCTGCTGGGTGAGGCGTCGCATGGCACCGCCGAGTACTACGGGTGGCGGGCGGCGCTGACCCGCCGGCTCATCGCCGAGCGTGGGTTCTCGTTCGTGGCGGTGGAGGGCGACTGGCCCGACTGCTTCCGGGTCAACCGGTGGGTCAAGGACCGCGTCGACGTCCACCTGTGCGGCCGTGACGTGCTCCACCGGTTCGAGCGATGGCCGACGTGGCTGTGGGCCAACGAAGAGGTCGCCGCCTTCGCCGACTGGCTGCGTGACTACAACCGCCACGCTGCCCGCCAGGTCGGCTTCTACGGGCTCGACGTGTACTCGCTGTGGGACTCGATGCGCGTCGTCGTCGATTACCTCACCGAGCACCAGCCCGACGCGCTGGCCTCCGCCACGCAGGCGTACCGCTGCTTCGAGCCGTACGCCGAAGACCCGCAGCAGTACGCCTGGGCGACCCGCAT
>DASZOE010000254.1:0-1519 GCA_035550945.1 Acidimicrobiales bacterium | reverse complement strand
TCGCTCAGGAGCGCAAAGACCTAGCTGGTCAGTATCCCGATGGCGAGGTCGAGCCCGGTGTGAGCGTCATTCTGCGCCGCTTCGATCCCGAGAGGGACTAGTGATCTGAGTCTTTAGTACGCAGGAACTTGGGCCTCTGGTCGCGAACTTCATCGTCAACGACGACGATGGGAGTCAGCGATGGGGAAGAGGACCGAGATCAAGCTGTCCGACGACGAGCGGGAAGTGCTGGAGCGCTGGGCTCGGAGGCCCAAGACCGCCCAAGCATTGGCGCTTCGAAGTCGGATCGTGCTGGCGGCCGCGGCCGGCGAGAGGAGCATCGACATCGCCGCCCGGCTGGGTTGCACCGACTCGACTGTCGGCAAGTGGCGCGTCCGCTTCGCGGAGCGGGGCATCGACGGGCTCCATGACGAGCCCCGCCCGGGCAAGCCCCGCACAATTGGTGACAGCGACGTGGAGCGGGTGATCGTCAAGACACTTGAGGAGCAGCCGGCTAACGCGACTCACTGGTCGACGCGGTCCATGGCTCAGGCGATGGGGATGAGCCAGACGGCGATCAGCCGGATCTGGCGGGCGTTCGGCCTCAAGCCGCACCAGGCCGAGCGCTTCAAGCTGTCGCCCGACCCCCAGTTCATCGACAAGGTGCGCGACATCGTCGGGCTCTACCTCAACCCGCCGGATGCGGCGGTGGTGCTCTGCGTCGACGAGAAGTCCCAGATCCAGGCGCTGGACCGCACGGCGCCGGTGTTGCCCCTCATGCCTGGTGTCCCCGAGCGGCGCACCCATGACTACGTCCGCAACGGCACCACCAACCTCTACGCCGCCCTCAACGTCGCCTCGGGCAAGGTGATCGCCACCATGACCCCACGGCATCGGGCCGAGGAGTTCCGCCGGTTCCTGAACCTCATCGACAAGTCGGTGCCCGCCGATCTGCACGTCCACGTGGTTCTGGACAACTCCTCGACCCACAAGACGCCCTCCATCCAGCGCTGGCTGCTCCGTCACCCCCGGTTCAGCCTGCACTTCACCCCGACCTATAGCTCATGGCTCAACCTCGTGGAGCGCTGGTTCGCCGAACTGACCACCAAGTGGATCAAGCGCGGCACCCACCGCTCGGTCCGAGACCTCGTCGCCTCTATCCGCACCTGGATCACCGGATGGAACGACGACCCGAGGCCGTTCGTCTGGCACAAGAGCGCCGACGAGATCCTGGACAGCCTCGCCTCCTACTGCCAGCGGATCAACGACTCAGGTCACTAGCCAACCTCCGCAGGCTGCGAGGCGGCTAGGCCACCGACCGGTAGACGGCGGCGTGGGCCTCGGCCGAGGCGTCCCAGCTGTGGCGGGCCGCCACCTTCAGCCCGAGCGTGCGGCGCTCGGCCCTGCCGGCGAGGGCGGCTTCGAGGGCGCCGGCCAGCCCGTCGACGTCGCCCGGGGAAGCCAGGAGGGCGGCGCCGGCGGCCACCTCCTCCATGACCGTGCCCGACCGGGCAGCATCGGCACGTACCGCTCGCCGCAC
>DASZOE010000253.1:0-3044 GCA_035550945.1 Acidimicrobiales bacterium | reverse complement strand
CCATGGGGAAGGGGCAGGGGCCCCATGGGGAGGGACCCTGGGGGTCGGGACCCGGGCACCGGGCCGCCGACCGGCAGGTGGCTCAGGCCCCGAAGTCCTCGGGGTTCACACCCTCGAGGAACTCCCGGAAGCGCTCGACCTCGTCCTCCTCCTCCTCGTCGTCCTCGCTGACGGGAACGGCGGCCTCGTCGAGGACCGACTCGCTGGCGAAGATCGGGGTGCCCAGGCGGGCGGCGAGCGCGATGGCGTCGGACGGGCGGCTCGAGACGGAGCACGCCGTGCCGTTCCGCGTCATCTGGATCTCGGCGTAGAAGGTGCGGTCGCGGAGCTCGGTGATCACGATGCGGTCCACCCCGACCCCGAGGGCGTTGAGGACGTCGCGCATGAGGTCGTGGGTCATCGGGCGCTGGGTCTGGACGCCCTGGAGGGCGAAGGCGATGGCCGTGGCCTCCACCGGACCGATGAAGATCGGGAGCACCCGGTGCGCGCCGTTGGACTCCCGAAGGAGCACGATGGGGTTGTTGGTGGGCATCTCCACCCGCACCCCCTCGAGGCGCATCTCCACCACGGCTGCGACCCTAGCCGGTGTACAAGTGACGGACATACGCGTCCGGGTCCCCCCGGAGCACTTCCAGGTCACCGGCCACCACCCGGTCCAGGTTGCGGTAGCGACCTCCGTAGTCGAGCCCGTAGCCGAGCGCGAAGTCGTCCCCGATCTCGAAGCCCCGGAACCGAAGAGGCGTCGGGACGATGCGGCGGGCGGCCTTGTCGAGGAGGGTGCAGGCCTCGACGGAGCGGGCCTGGCGGGACCGCAGCTGGCCCAGCAGGTAGGTCAAGGTGAGGCCGGTGTCGACGATGTCCTCGATCAGGACCACGTCCCGCCCGCCCACGTCCAGGTCGAGGTCCTTCACGATCCGCACCCGGCCCGAGTCGGGGGCGTAGGACGAGATGGCCATGAAGTCGACAAGGGGCATCAGGGTCAGGCAGCGGACCATGTCGGCCAGGAAGGGGACGCTGCCCTTGCGCACGGCCACCAGGAGCACCCCGTCGTCGGAAGCGGCGGCGATCTCCTCCGCCAGGCGCTGGACGCCGGCCCGGAGGTCGGCGGCGGGAATGAGGGTGCGCGGCGCGGCAGGGGGCGGCGCGGGAGAGACCAGCGCTACTGGCCCTCGAAGTACTGGCCCAAGGCCTGGCGCAGCATGGCCTGGCGCAGGCCCTGGCCCAGCCGGGCCAGCTCGGCAAGGCTCTCGGTGGCCTGGCGCCGGGCCTGGGGGTTGCGCTGCTTGAGCATGGGCATGACGACCTGCTCCAGGAAGCCGGCCTCGCGGTCGGCGGCCGTCTTGTACATGCGCAGGTGGCGGGCCTCGACCCCGTACTTCATGAAGCCCGCGGCCATCCCCGCCACCGACAGGGCCTCCTCGTCGTAGTAGACGGCGGAGCCGACCCGGCGGCCGACGAGGAGCCCGAAGCGCTCGAGGTCGCGCAGGTCGTCCTCCTCGAGACCGCTGGCGACGGCCAGCTCGGTGAGGTTGAGGCTGGCACCCGACGTCCGCACCAGCAGGGGGACCGCCTCCTCGGTGGCCGCCAGCGCGGCCTCGGCCGACGCGTCGGCCAGGTCGACGTTGTGGTCCTCGTCACCGCCATCGGCGATGCCCCCCCGCAGCCGCCCCTTGATGACCTTGAGGGGGAGGAAGTGCTCGCGCTGCTGGCGGAGGATCCAGCGCAGGCGCTCCACGTCGGTGTCGTAGAACTTGCGGTAGCCCGAGGGCGTGCGCTCGGGGTCGAGGAGGCCCTGGCTCTCGAGGAAGCGGATCTTGGAGATGGTGACGTCGGGGAACTCCTCCTTGAGAAGGGAGAGCACTTCCCCTATCGAAAGGTAGGCCCGGTCTTCCACCCTCCCCCTCAGCCCTCCCCGGCCGATCCCGGGAAGAACACCAGCTTGAACTTCCCGATCTGCAGCTCGTCGCCGTTGGCGAGGCGCGCCTCGTCGATGCGCTCGCGGTTCAGGTAGGTGCCGTTCAGCGACCCCACGTCGCGGACCGTGTAGCCCGACGGCGCCCGCACGATCTCGGCATGGCGGCGCGACACGGTGATGTCGTCGAGGAAGATGTCACTGTCGGGATGGCGGCCGGCCCGGGTCACGTCCTGGTCGAGGGTGAACTTGGAACCCGCGTTCGGGCCCCGCTTGACGACGACCATGGCCGAGGTCTCCCGCAGGTCGCCGAGGGTGACGGTGAGCTCCTCCTCGGCGACGTCCCCTGTCGCCTCCACCGGGGCGAACGTGATCGTCGTGTCGTCGCCCCCCTTGGTGGCGAGGGGCGCGCCACATGACGAGCAGAAGTAGGCGCCCTCGGGGTTCCGGTGCCCGCACTGGTTGCAAAACACGACCCCAGACGCTACTTCCTGCGCCCCGACGAGGCGCTGCCGATCCGTTCGGCCACGGGGGCTAGGAGATGAGCTCGAGGTAGGCGGGGGGCTCGAGCAGGAAGTCGTAGGCGGTCGGGTCCTCGGGGTCGATGACGCAGATCCAGCCCTCCCCGTACGGGTCCTCGTTGAGGGTCTGGGGGCTGTCGGTCAGCGCGCCGTTCACGGCCGTCACCGTCCCCGTGACCGGGGCGTAGACGTCGGACACCGACTTGGTCGACTCCACCTCGCTGAGCGCCGCCCCCGCCTCCGCCCTGCTCCCGGTCTCCGGGAGCTTGACGAACACGACGTCGCCGAGGGCGTCCTGGGCGTAGTCGGTGATTCCCATCCGCACGCCGCCGTCCTCCTTGCGGGCCCATTCGTGGTCCCGGGTGTACCGCCGGTCGTCGGGGACGTTGCTCACAGGAGAGCCGCCGCCGGCTCGCCGGGTCGGGCGGGGGTCAACCGAGGATCTCCTGGACGATCGAGGCGTGCTCGCGGACCAGGTCGTCGGCCCGAGCCGGGTTCTCGCCCTCGGCCCACACGTGGGTGACGGGCTCCTCGGGGTCGGGCAGCATCAGCGCCCACTCCGAGTCGCGGTTCACCTTGACGCCGTCGACCAGCAGCACGTCGTCGTCCTT
>DASZOE010000252.1:0-4185 GCA_035550945.1 Acidimicrobiales bacterium | reverse complement strand
CCCAGGCTCCGCGCCGCCACCCAGCCCGAGAGGAGCTTCCCGGCGCCGGTCACGAGGACGAGGACCACCGCCGGCCCGGCCACGTCGACCAGCGACTCCGGGTCGATCTGGAAGGAGAAGAACAGGAAGAACGTCGCCGCGAAGAGGTCGCGCAGGGGCCCGACGAGTGTCCCGGCGCGCGCCTGGACCGGCCCCGAGAGGGCGAGGCCCACCAGGAAGGCGCCGATGGCGGCAGAGACGTCGACCTGCTGGGCCAGCCCCCCGACGAGAAGCGTGAGCCCGAACACCGCCAGCAGGAGGGCCTCGTCCGACCCGCCGGAGAGGACGGCGCTCAGGCGATGGCCCCAGCGGATGGCCACCGTGAGGATGGCGGCGACGGCCGCCAGCGCCAGCGCCACCGTCGCCACGGTCTCGGCGGCCCCTTCCCCGGCGATGAGGGCGGCAACGACCGGGAGGTACACGGCCATGGCGAGGTCCTCCAGGACGAGCAGGTTGAGAACCGCCGGCGTCTCGCGGTTCCCCAGCCGGTCGAGGTCGTGGAGCACCTTGGCCACGACTCCCGAGGAGCTGACCCAGCAGACGCCGCCGAGGAGCACGGCGGTCGTGGCGTCCCAGCCCAGAAGGAGCCCGGCCGCCAGTCCGGGGGCGAAGTTGACGACGGCGTCGGCCGCTCCCGGGACCAGCCCGCTGCGCAGCCCATAGCGCAGCTCGTCCGCGGTGTACTCGAGGCCGAGGGTCAGGAGGAGGAGCAGCACGCCGATCTCGGCGGCGAGGGCGATGAAGTCGGCGCTGACGTCGAGGGGCGCGATCCCCCCCTCTCCGACCGCGAGTCCGGCCAGCAGATAGAGGGGGATGGCTGTGATCCCCAGCTGGCCCGCCAGGCGGGCGAGCAGCGACAGCAGCAGCGCCACGGCGCCGACCTCGATGAAGACGAGCGCCGTGTTGCCGGCGGCCGCCAGCATCACGCGCTCAGCAGCTCCCTCAGGTGGGCGAGGCCGGCCGGCGTGCCCACCGCCACTGCCAGGTCCCCCGCCTCGAGTCGCTCGTCGGGGCCGGGACTGGGCACCGTCGTCTCCCCCCGGAGCACGGCCACGATCGACGCGCCGGTGACGGTGCGGAACCGGCCCTCGCCGATGGTCGAGCCTGCCGCCGCCGCGGTCCCGGCCACCGTGACCCAGTCGATGGCGAGGCCCTCGACCCGCTGCACGGCGGCGAGCGCCTCGGTGAGGTGGGGTGCCCCGAGGAGCTCGGCGAGCGTCCTCGTGTCGTCCGCGCTGAGGTGGAGGATCGACCGGCAGCGGTCGGGGTCCTCGCGGTCGTAGACGAGGATCTCGCGGCGGCCCGTGCGGTGCGAGAGCACGCCGATCCGCTCCCCTTCGGACGTCGTGTACTCGTGTCGGACGCCCACGCCTGGCAGGCGCACCTCGGTCACGTCAGCCATTCGCCTTCCTCCGGTGTCGCGTCATCGGGACGCTATCGCCGGCGGCCGTCGTCCGGCCTCGGGTTCGGATCGTGGCCGGGCGAGCCGGTCGCCCGTCCCGGAGCACCTCGGAGTCGGCCACCAGGCCCAGCCGCTGCGACCCAGGACGATCCCGACGCCGGAGCCGAGGGTCAGGCCGACGAGGCGATCACCGCCAAGGGGGCGGAAGGGCAGGACGACAACCGGGGTTGGCCCGGGTCAAGCCTTCGTCGTCCCTCCGTCGCCGTCCACCGCGACGGCGTCCTTCCGTCGCTCTTTGCCGTCCCGACGGTCATCTCGCGACCGGTGCCAGACCTCGCGCTGCGGGAAGGGGATGTCTATCCCGGCCTCGTCCAGAGCGGCCTTGATGCGCGCCCGCAGGTACCGGGCGACCTTGAACTGCTCCGAGGGAAGGGTCTTGACCACCATGCGAATGGTGATGCCGTCGGGACCGAGGTCCTCGGCCCCCCACAGCTCGGGCTCCTCGAGGATGACGTTTCTCCACTCTTCGCTTCTCCACGCCTCGTCGAGGGCACGCTTGATCACCTCGCCGGCGGCGTCGATGTCGGTGTCGTAGGGAACGCCGACGTCGAGCAGGGCCCTCGACCACTTCTGGGACTTGTTGCCGATGCGGTCGATCTTGCCGTTGGGGATGTGCCAGACGACGCCGTAGATGTCACGCAGCCGCGTCGTGCGCAGGCTGACCGCCTCGACGGTGCCGGACGCAGGCCCGGCATCGATGACGTCGCCCACGCCGTACTGGTCCTCGACCAGCATGAAGATGCCGGAGATGAAGTCACGCACGAGGTTCTGGGCGCCGAAGCCGAGGGCGATGCCGACGATGCCCGCGCCGGCGATGAGTGGCCCGAGGTTGAGCCCCAGCTCACCCAGCACCATGAAGACCGCCACCGTCCACACGGCGAAGGCACCGGTGCTCCTGAGGAGCGCTCCGATGGTCTCCGCCCGTTGGGCGGCCCGCGCGCTCACCGTCTCATCGGTCTTGAGCAACGCCGCGGGGGCGTGCTGGCGCAGCGAACCGAGCTTGCGCTCGGCCTTGCGACCCATCCCTGCCACGAACCGCTTGATGCCCCGACCGATGAGTCGAGTGGCAACGAAGGCCAGCAGGATGATGAGCAATACCTTGGCCGGCTTGACGACGACCGTGTCTGCAACTGCGGCCAGGAAGTCGTTGCCGGTCGCCCGGTAGACGGCCAAGCAGAGGGAGCTGGCCTCATTGGCGGGGCCACAGGCGGCGAGCTCCTCGGCGCTGCCCGCCTGAGCCAACGACACCGCCCCTGGCGCGCTGAGCATCGACGTCTCCTCGTGTTCGTTCTTTCCTATCCCGTCAGCCGCGTCCCCAAGCTTCGCGGTCGGCGCGCCGGGAACCGCCGCGGCCTCGCCTCAGCGCTCGCCCAGCTTGAAGAACGTGCTGTCCTCGCCACTCGCCTTCTGTTCCTGGTACAGGAACGCCAGCTTGCTGTCCTCGAACTTGCGGAACCACTCGTCCCAGCCGATGTGCTCGAGCTGGTCCTCTCCGGTCCCGCCGGGGAAGTCGATCCGCAGGACTCCGGGCTGGTCGCCCGACTCGGTCCCCCGCACGCTCGCCGGGGTGCCACCGTGATCCTCCACCCACCGGCGGATCTCCTCGTGGTCGGTCGTCGTCCTCGTCTCAGAAGCCATGCGCACCTCTCTCGCTCGGTCAGCCCGGTGGGAAGCCCCCCGATGGGCCCTTCCGTCCTGCCTTCGTACCCTCCTGCGCCTCCAGCCCGACGGTCACGGCTCCGCCTCCTGGCCGCCGGGACTGTCGTCGCTGTCGTCGTCCTCCGCGTCGAGCGGCCAGCCCAGCGTCCATGCCCGGTCGGACAGCTCACCGGCGGCGCCGGCGAACTCGTTCAGGCTCCGAGCGAGGCGCCGCTGCGCTTCCGGCGGAAGTGTGGTCACGACGTCGTTGATGAGCAACCGCCGCCGATCCATGACGTCGTCCACGAGACCCCGCCCCCTCGTGGTGAGCTCGGCGGAGACGCTCCGGCGGTTGTCCGGTGCCGGCTTGCGGCGGATCAAGCGCTTGTAGACCAGGACGTCGCAGAGTCGCGTCACCGTCGAGGGGTTGACGCCCAGAGTGGCGGCGAGGTCGCCCATCGCTTGAGGGCCCCGGCCGTGCAGCAGGACCAATACCCGGTACTGGGCGAGAGTGACGTCCTCACCCAAGTACGCCAGCGACCGCGCCGCGATACCGACGAGGGCCCGGCTGGCACTCAGCACCGCCTCGGTGACGGCGGCGACGTCGTTTTGCACGATGCACAGCTTTGCACGGAGACAACCGCCCTGGGCGCGCGCCGACCACCGCCCGTCGGCCCCTGTCGGCGACGGACAGCCAGCGCTCGAGAGCCGGCTGCGGCTACTGGAGGGGTCGGAGGCCGGCTCCCCGCGGTCACGACTCGGGAGTCGGCGGGGGAGTGGTTGGCCACGCGAGGTGGGGTGCCTCCTCGGACGGGTTCGGCACGTCGGCGCCGCCGACCGCGGCCGCCTCGGCCCCCTTCGGCTGCAGCTGCCACTCGACGCAGTAGCCCGCGGGATCGCCCTCGTCGTCGTCCACGGGAGGCGGCTGCCGTTCCTGGTCAGCCATCCCTCCGCCCGCTTCGTCGCCGGGCCGGACCGCTGCTGCTACGGCGGCGCGGGGAGGGCCGTGAGCCGCCGGTGAGAGGGTCGTGCGGTGGGGGGAGGAC
>DASZOE010000251.1:0-3284 GCA_035550945.1 Acidimicrobiales bacterium | reverse complement strand
CCGCGGCGATCACCGGCCACAGGGGGAGCGTCAGGACGAGGACGGCCGCCGCCAGCACCACGTCACACACCCGTTTCACTGCGGTCCTCCGGCTCGCGCCGCGCCAACGGCCGCCGGTTGTGGTCTCCTCTCCCCCCCGGCGGCGTGGGAGCACGCCACCCCGAACAGCGCCCCCAGCACCAGGTTCCACAAGAGCATGCCGAACGGGTGGTACGTGAACGCAGCCAGGGCGAAGTTCGTGAACGTGCCCAGCAGGCCTGCGCTGAGCAACGTGTCCCAGGCGTCGCTCTGGCGGTCCTCGTGGGAGCGCCGCAGCACTCCGAGCAGCGCCCTCATGACCGTCGCCAGAAACAGGGCGATCACCGCCAGGCCGGCGATGCCCGTGGTCCACAGCACCTCGAGGTACCAGTTGTGGGAGTAGTCCCGCGTGACCGTCCCGATGCCTCCGACGGCGTACGGGTCCGTGGAGTGGAAGGTGAAGGTGTTGCCCAGCCCCGCGCCCAGGGCGAGGGTGGTCGGCTCGGCCACCATTGTCCGTAGGAGTCCCTGGGCCTCCTCGGCTCGGAACGAGCCGGAGAGGTTCCGCTGGGTGATCCTCTCCCGGGCGAGGCCGGAGTACTCGCGGCCCGGACCGGTGCCCTGCACGAGCAGCAGCACGGCCACCAGCGCGGTGAGCCCGAGGAGCGCCCGCCGCCCGAACCTCTCGCCCCGGAGGGCGGCGGCGGCGACGAGGAACGCGGCCGGCGTCGTCACCCAGAACGTGCGGGCGAAGGAGGCACCGACGCCCGCCAGTCCGACGGCGAAGACGACCAGGTAAGCCAGCCGCCAGCGGGTGCGCGTCAGCACGAAGGGGAAGGTAAGGGTGGTGATGATGGCGGCCGCGAAAGTGCCGCCGGTCCGGAAGAAGGCGGCCTTGTAGGAGCTGCGGATCTCGTACAGCGACTCCGCGCCCTCGAGAAGGACCAGGTAGTAGAGGGTGATTCCCGCGCAGAGCGCCACGACCATGCCCACCAACAGGCGGGTTCGCGGCCTGGGCAGGAGCCACGCACCGATCGCCGCCAGTGGCATGGCCGAGACCACGAACGCCTGCCGCGCCCAAGACACGCCGTCGACGGCGAACAGCCACGCCACCACCGCGTTCAGGAGGATCAACCAGGCGTACGCCAGTAGGAGCACGACGGCGAGGGGCTTCTCGCTCCTGTCCATCGTCATCCGGACGACGACGACCAGGAAGGTCATCGCCACCGCGGCGGCAACGAGCTGCTCGTATCCCGAGATGTCCTCGGTCCCGGGTTTGCCCGTCGCGAGCACGAGGACGCCGAGCAGGAGAACGAACAGGAAGCCTCCCGACCCCGGGAAGCTGCGGTGGGGCGACGCCGTGTCGCGGCGGAGGAGGGCGATGGCGACGGCCCCGGTGAGCAGCATCGCCAGGGCGAGGCGCGTCGCGCCCGAGCCGTTCGATCGCCCCAGGACGGCTCCCAGGCCGAGCGCGCCCAGTGCCATCGCGAGCTGAGGTCCTGTCCGGGTAGCGGCGAGCGACAGCGACACGCTACGTCCGCGCCACGCTACGTCGGCGCCACGATCGCGGTGACGAGCCCCTTTCGACTCTCGGCGCCATGGCTCCGGGCGTCACTGCGGACCCGGCAGCTCGTGGAGGCCCGGGCGCAGTCCCCGGACGACGATGCACGCTGCTCGCACGCCATGAGTCAGCTCCTCGAAGAGGCGCGGCGCGACCAGCCGGAGGAAGAGGGCGTATGCCGCCCACCCGCAGGTGAGCCGGGCGGCCACGACGGGGATCCACGGCCCCCCTCCCACGGGCAGCCAGCTCATCGTCGCAAGCATCAGCGCGCCGCCGGTGGCGACGATCGCCGCGTGCCGGGAGCTGACGCTGAGGGCGGGGCTGCGGGCGCGCTGGCTCCAGAGGACGACCAGGTAGAAGGCGTACGCGGCAGTGGTCGCCAGCGCGGCGCCGGTGAGCCCTGCCGCGGGGATCAGCCACAGGTTGAGGACGGCGTTGACCCCCGCGGCCGCCAGGAGGCAGTAGAGCAGGGGCGCAGTGCGCTCGTGGACCTGGAACATCTGGCCCACGATCTGGCTCCCGCCCCAGAACAGCGTCGCCACCGCGACCCAGGGGACGACGATCCCGGCTCGCTCGAAGCCGGGGCCGAGCACGACCGCCACGATCTCGCCCCGGAAGGCGATGAGGACGGTCGTCACCGGCACCATCCACACGAGATAGATCCGCAGCATCCGGTCGATGAGGCGGCTGGCCTCCTCGAGGCCCTGGCGCGAGAGGACCTGCATCACGACCGGGAAGGTGGCGGCCACGAGTACGGTCAGGACGACCTTGAGCGACTTGTCGGCCAGGTCGTATCCGGCGCTGTAGCTGCCCACGTCGCTCGCGCCCCTGAAGTACTGGATGAGGTAACGGTCACCCACCGAGAGCGCGGCGGCACCGAAGGCCGCGCCGGCCAGTGGGATGCCGTAGACGGCGGAGCGGCCGACCACCGACGCGAGAAACAGCCGCGGGCGCAGCCACCCGACGCTCTTCGACCGCAGCAGCTCCACGGCCGCGGGCACGGCGGCCGCGATCGACGCCATGTAGAGGATTCCTTTTGCCCCGGTCCCCACTGTGAGGCGCAGCACCGCGGGAAGCAGCACCGCTCCGAAGGCGCTGACGGCGGTGTAGACGGCGTACCTGGCCGTCTGTCTCCGGGCCCTGACCATGCCGACGGCGAAACCGAAGAGCACCCGCGCCGCGAGGACCAGCACACCGGCCTGGAGCAGGGAGGCGAGAGCCGGAGAGTCGAGGCCGACGACGATGGTGGTCGCCAGCCACAGCAGGGTCACGCCGGCGAGGAGCCCGCAGCTGACGATGAAGTTCGACGCCAGGAAGATCCGGGCGGTCCCCGGGTCCTCGATGGCCGGGAGGTACCGGAGGACGGCGTTGTTCACCCAGCTGAAGAGCACGGCCTCGGCCATGGTCGCCGTCGTCATCGTCAGCGCGTACAACCCGTAGTCACGCGGCGACAGCCAGCGGGTGAAGAGCGCCAGGGCGAGGAAGCCGCCGACGGCCAGGCTCCCGTTCGCGACCGCGTAGAAGGGCATGTCGCGCAGGACCAGGCGCAGGTTGGACGCGGGCGGCGCCCCCTTCCTCCGCGCCGCGTGGGTCATCGTCGTGCCGACGCCGCGGCACCGGGAATCTCCGACCGCCCCACCAGTCCGCCGACCGCCGCGGCCACGGCCTCGAGCTGCGACGGGGTGAGGGCGGGATGCACCGGGAG
>DASZOE010000250.1:0-4478 GCA_035550945.1 Acidimicrobiales bacterium | reverse complement strand
GTCACTCGTTCGGGGATGCTCTGTGGTGGTCGGCCAATCTCGCCCTGAGCGGGAATCCGGTCCTCGAGCCATCTTCGTTCCTGGGCCGTCTGCTCTCGATCACCCTGACCGCATACGCCGTTGTCGTCTTCGCGTCGCTGGCCGGCGCCGTCGGGGCCTACTTCGTCGAGGCGCGGGCCGAGCGAGCCGCCGAAGAGGGGGACAGGGGGCGTTGAGCGACGACGGTCGCGAGGGTTGCTCCGCGTTCGAAAGCCCTGGACTCCATGGGAGAATTGACGAACCCTGACCGAAGAGGAGAGCTCCATGGCTGGTGTCCGCCGGAAGGATGCGACAGTGGCGGTGCTGTCACCGGCGCCGCGGTCATCCGTGAGCCGGTTCGTGGCCGTCGCCGTCGTGGTCGCGGTGGCGGTGTTGGCGACGACCGGGAAGCTGGGCGACCTGCTGCCGTCGTTCCCGAACCCGTTTGGCACCGAGACCGTCGACCGCAGCCAGCCACCCCTCCTCCAGTCCCTGGTCGACCTCAGCCAGTACCGGGCCGCCAGCGCCAACTTCCAGGTCATCGTGGACAGCGAGAAGGACGCCCGGTTCGTGCCGAGCTTCGTCCGGGGCGAGCGCACGGTGTTCGTGGCCGGCGGCTCCGTCGATGCCGTCGTCGACTTCTCGCGCCTCGATGAGCGATCGATCACCGTGTCCGAGGACCGCCGCTCCGTCACCGTGGTGCTACCCGCTCCGGTGCTCTCCGAGGCGCGCGTGGATCCCGAGCAGGCTCGGGTGGTAAGCCGGGATCGGGGCCTGCTCGACCGGTTGGGATCGCTGTTCTCCGACACTCCGACCGGCGAGCGGAACCTGTACCTGGCCGCGGAGGGCAAGATGCACGCGGCGGCCGCCGAGAGCAACCTGCGGCCGAAAGCCGAAGAGAACACTCGGGGCATGCTCGAGGGGATGCTGCGCTCGCTCGGATTCACGAGCGTCGACGTGCGCTTCGCCGCCGACCCGTTGTGAGCCGAAGGCGTCAGGTGGCTCCACCGTCGTAGACGACGGCGTGACCGGCGAGACGAGCGGAGTCGGTCACGACATGGGGGACGAGCCGGCCATCGTGCATCAGATGGACGACGTCGATGCCTCGAAGCAGGACGAGGTGGTCGGCCAGGAGACGGCGATGGCACCGCCACCACACCGACTCGCTGCACATCACCGCGGTCGTACCACCGGCGGCGACGGCCAACAGCTCTTCCACGCCGGCGAGGAAGTCGGCGGTCTCCATGTGGTCGGCATAGCCCCGGAAGGAGGGGTGGCGCAGGGCGACGTGCCGGGAGCTCTCCACCGGCCGCCGGCGGCCGCCCAGCTCACGCATCCACGCGTACCGCACACCGGCGGCCGGCAGCCACCGTTCCATCGCCTCCCTCCCGAACTGCGGATTCCGTCGACTGCCCGGAAAGGACCGCACGTCGACGATGCCGCCGATGCCGGCGCCGTCGAGCACGCTGACGAGCGCCTCCGAAGTGAGGGTGCCATGGCCCACTGTGTGGAGCCTCGTCATCGCGCCGGCTCCGTCGGCCGACCGTTCTGGCGGTGAGTGTCAACTCGAGTGAGGACGACGACAGAGGCCCCCGGGCACGAGCTCATCGGCTACGCCGAGGCCGGCGGTGTGTCTCGGCTGCGGTTGCTCACACCGGTGGAGTCTGTCCGTAGACGAGGACGGTGGAACCCATCGGCATCAGGTCGTTGGCCCAGATGTAATCCATAGCGGCCAGGGTGACGCGGACGCAACCGTGCGACGCGGGGTAGGGCGGGACGGCGTCGTAGCCGTGGACGGCGATCCCGTCCCTGTGGAAGTACCTCGGCCGGTACAGCGGCCCGAGGACGCCGTCGTCCCACCCATCGACCTGCCAGAACACCGTATGTGTCCCGGGCGGCGTGTCCGCCATCGCCGTCCGCCCGCTCGGGTGCCGGTAGGGCTTCTCCGTGCCCGTCGACGTGTGGAACACCCACTCGAGCTCGCCGTCTACAACGGTGTAGAGCAGCTGCCGGCTCTTGTCGATCTCCACCACCCGACCGCTCGTGCTCCGAGGGGTCGGCGCGGTCGGGTTCGCCAGAGCGGCGCGCGTCTGGGGCCCCACTCTGCCGTCTACGGAGATCCGGTTCGCCTTCTGGAAGGCGTAGACCGCCTGCTCGGTCAGCCGGCCGAAGTCGCCATCGGCAGGTACCCAGTACCGCAGCTCGCGGAGTTTGTGCTGCAGCTCCCGCACGGCAGCACCGGCCTGACCCCGTTCGAGCACTAGCCGATCGCCGCCCCCCGTCGGATCGGGGGTCGCCGCCGGCGGGACGGTCGTGGTCGTCGTCGTGGTCGTGGACGTCGTGCTCGTCGTCGACGTCGTCGTCGACGTCGTCGTGGTCGTGGTCGACGTGGAGGTCGACGGGCTCGTCGTCGTGGTGGTGGACGTCGTGCTCGTCGTCGAGGTCGCCGCCGTCGGGTTCGGGGCACCAGAGGTGCCGACGCCGCTGACGGTTCGGTCGGACCCCTCGCCACACGCGGCGAGGACGGCGAGCAGCGCCAGGAGCACCACTAGGCGTCGCGTCGCCAGAGCCCTCTCCAGGCGTCGAACCGCGACGAATCCGTGGGCGTCGCCCCACGGAGGGGGTCGGCCCGGTCCGCCAGGGGCGGGACGCGCGGCAGCACGACAAGCCCCGTACCCGACCGCACGCGGACGACTCCGAAGGGCGGCGGGTGTTACCCAGTCGTCACTCGCTTGTCACGTCGTCGTCGTCGTCCCGTCGGGTCGTTACCGTCTCGTGACCGGCGACCAGTCGCCAGGACCGCCCCCGAGGCACCGAGTTCTTGAGCGACTCCCCGCTGAGGTGCGCCCAAGCTGATGGCGATCTCACCACTCCCGACGGGGATCTTGTCGGCGTGCTGTAACGGCCGGGTCACGGCTGACGGTCCGCGGACCGCCCAGCGCCGGATTCGGGAAGAGTTGCGCGTGTGGACGGAGCGGCCCCGATGCGGCGATGGTGATAAGGCGGCGTCCTTTGGCGGCCGCCGCCGCTGGTGCGCTCGCGCTCTCTGCTCCCGGCTGTGGCTCAGCCAACACGCACCCTGCGGCCCAGCCCGTCCCCGAGGTGACCACGTTCGAGCAGGGCCGCTTCGACGACCTGCCTGTGTTCTTCCGCAGCGACCCCCTCGGTCCCAGAAGCGAGAAGGAGGGGGTGGTGACCCGCAGCTACCATGCCAGCGGGGCGTCGCCGGGGCAGGTACTCGAGTTCTACCGGGACGCGCTCGACTACCGGTGGCGGATGGTGACCCCGATCGAGAGGCTCGGTGCGGGGACGTTCCGTGCCGACTGGGAGGACGGCCACTACCGCCTACGGGTGAGCGCCACCCAGGCACCTGCGCTCGACACGTCCGATGGTGGGGTCCATCCGGTGCTCACCCAGTACAGCCTGACCCTCCGCCCGCTCTGAGCGGAGCCGGGGACCGGTGGTCGAAGTGTGACCGGACCGTTGCCCGAATGCTGCCCTGCGGTTACAGGGACGGGGTAGCCCGTTGATCGGCTGGTCGACTCGCGACTGGGAAGGAGCGGAACATGCGACGAACCTTGGTGATCTGTCTCGCGCTGGCCGGGCTTGCCCTTGGTGCGTGTGGTGGCGACGACGACACTGCCGCCACGCTGCCGGCGACGACCGGTGTCGACGAGTTCTCGACCCTCGACGCGTCCGGGGACTCCTACCTCGACGCCGACGAGATCGCCGAGTGGGTCGACGACAACGGAACCTTCCGAACCTGGGACGAGGACGCTGACTCCGAGCTCGACCGAGACGAGATCGCGGGGAATGCCTTCTCGCTCTGGGACAGCAACAACAACGGCAAGATCTCGCAGCAGGAATGGCAGCGGGGCACCGACCTCTGGTACCCGGGCCGGGCGGAGGTCCGTGTGTTCAGCGACTGGGACGGTGACGGGGACTCCGAGCTGGACGGCGACGAGTTCAGGGAGGAGTTCGACTACTCGGCTCTTGGCGAGTCGTGGACAACCGAGTCCCTCGATCGGGAGACCTTCAAGAAGGCCTACTTCGAGCTCTACGACCTCGATGACGACGGTCGTGTCACCCGCGCCGAGTGGACTGACGGGAGCCGCAGCTTCGGGACGGCGGGGTAGGCCCCGGCCGTCGCAGTGATGATGCCCTGGCCCGGATGGACGACGGCGCGTGACGACGGCGCAGGAGGCCGAAGGATGGACAACGTCATCGTCCTGACCGTTCCCGACGCGGGACAGTCGCCCGGCGCGATGTCTCGGCTCGACCGCCTCCACGGCGAAGGTGCCCTTCGTGTGCGGGCGGCTGCCGCCGTCGAGGGCGCGCCACACGGACTCGTCAGCCTCCTCGACGACGCGGTCGGGAACGACCCGACGGACATCGCCGCGAGGACAACCGTTGCCGCCCTGTTGGAGGCCTCGGGGGGGCCGCTGGGGTTGGTCGTCGGT
>DASZOE010000249.1:0-14571 GCA_035550945.1 Acidimicrobiales bacterium | reverse complement strand
CGCCGTGGCCGGCCTGCGTGGCCCGAACGCAGTGGCCGGCCGGCGTGGCCCGAACGCAGTGGCCGGCCTGCGTGGCCCGAACGCAGTGGCCGGCCGGCGTGACCCGAACGCAGTGGCCGGCCTGCGTGGCCCGAAGGCCTTGACCGGCGCCCCCCCGACCGAGGCCCGGGCCGCGCCCGACGGCCTCGTCCTCGAGCCCTGGCTCGGCACCCTGGTGCGCTGCTACCCAGACCGGGTACCGACGCTGGTGCACGCCCTCGACCGGGCCGCCTCCGCCTTCCCCGACCGAACCGCCCTGGAGACGGCCGAGGGGACCGTGACCTACGGGGACCTGGCCGAGCTCGTCGAGGGCGCGGCCGAGCGTCTGGCCGAGGAGGGCCTGGCCCCCGGGGACCGGCTGGCGGTGTGCCTGCGCAACGGCCTCGACATCGTCGTCGCCATCTGGGCCTGCGCCCGGGCCGGTCTCCTGTTCGTCGGGCTCTCGACCCGGCTGGCCGCGCCGCAGTGGGCGTACATGCTCCGCCACTCCGGGGCCCGCCTGGCCCTGGGCCACCCCGAGTTCATCGCCGGCCTCCGGGACGCGGCGGCCGAGGCAGGGCTGACGCCCGACCGGGTGCGGGAGGTCGGTGACCACCTCACCGGGCGACGCCGGGCGTGGCGGGGAGCGACGATCCCGTTCCCCGACGAGGACGCAACCTACGGCGTCATCTACACGTCGGGCACCACCGGTCGGCCCAAGGCCAGCCGCCTCGTGCACCGGGGCGCCATGCACTCGGCCACCGCCTACGTCCGCACGCTGGGCCTCACCGCCGCCGACCGCACCGCCATCGTCTTCCCGCTCTTCTACATCACCGGCCACGTCGCCCAGGTGACGCCCATGATGCTGGTGGGCGGCACGTCGGTCACCGTCGCCGAGGTCGTCCCCCGCGCCTTCGTCCAGCTCATGGCCGAGCGCCGTATCACGTACCTGATGGTGGTGCCCTCCCTGTGGCCGCTCCTCCTGCGCGTGCCGGAGTTCCGCTGGCCCGACCTGGCCCACGTCCAGATCGGTGCGTTCGGCGGCTCCCCCGTGCCCCTCTCCACCGTCACCTCCCTCCGGCAGCGGATGCCCCAGCTCCGCCTGTTCGACCTCTACGGGCTCACCGAGACCCACTCGCCGGCCACCGCCCTCCTCGACCACGAGTTCCGACGGAAGCCGGGCTCGGTCGGCCGGCTCCTCCCCTGCGCCGAGGCCCGGGTGGTCGACGACGACGCCCGCGACGTGCCGCCCGGACAGGCCGGCGAGCTGTGGCTGAAGGGGCCGATGGTCACGTCGGGCTACTTCGGCGACGACGAGGCGACGGCCGCGGCCATCACCGACGGGTGGCTGCACACGGGCGACGTCGGCCGCATCGACGACGAGGGCTACGTCTTCGTCCTCGACCGCAAGAAGGACATGATCATGCGGGGCGGCTTCAAGGTGTACTCGGTCGAGCTCGAGTACCTCCTCGTCGGCCACCCCGACATCGCCGAGGCCGCGGTGTTCGGGGTGCCCGACCACCTCGCCTACGAGGCGGTGGCCGCCTATGTCGTGCCCGCCGAGGGCCGGACGGTCGCCCCCGACCAGGTCCAGCAGTGGGTGGCGGCCCGCATGGCCGACTACGCCGTGCCTCGGCACGTCCGGGTCGTCGCTAGCATCCCTCGGAACCGGACCGGGAAGGTGGAGAAGCGGCATCTCCGGGAGACCTTCCACTCCGAGTCGACGGCGCGCACGAGAGGCGAAGATGGGCACGAGCGAGGTTGACGGCACGATCCAGGTCGACGACAAGGTCCGGCGGATCATCGCCGTCCACCTGGACGTGGACGCCGGTCGGCTCTCCCCTGCGACCCGTCTCGGCGAGGACCTCTGCGTCGACTCGCTGACCGCGGTCGAGATCCTCATGGTCCTCGAGGACGAGTTCGACATCGCCCTCCCCGAAGACGAGGTGGGCGAGCTGCGGACCTACGCCGACCTGGTCAACGTGGTCGCCGACCGGGTGGCGGCCCGGGCCTGAGGCCCGGGCAGCCGGCCACTGCGTTCGGGTCACGCAGGCCGGCCACTGCGTTCGGGTCACGCAGGCCGGCCACTGCGTTCGGGTCACGCAGGCCGGCCACTCTCGCGCCCTGAGGCCCGCCGGCGGGTGGCATCCTGTTCCCGGCATGCCTGACGCGCCGCAGGGGTCGCCGGGCGGGCCCCTCTCCGACCACCTCGCCTACCTCGGCCTCGTCTCCCGGGCCGCGGCGATCTGCGACGACGAGGGATGCACCCTGGCCGAGGCCGCCGCCGCGGTGTTGGGCGAGGTCTCCTCCACCACCGGCTGGCGCGCCGAGCTGGGCCCCGCCGTCGAGGGCTCCCGCCCGGGAGGGGGCCGGGCGGCGGCGGTCGTCGTGCCCGTCGTCGTCCGGCGCCAGGCCGTCGCCACCCTCCACCTCTTCGCCGAGGCGGACGGGGCACCGGATCCCGGCCTCGAGGACGTGCTCGTGGCCGTCGCCGGCCAGCTGGCCCGGGTGGCGGAGCGTGAGCAGGCCGAGCGACGGCTGCGCGAGCTGACGGCGGCGTCCGACGACGAGCGCCACGACCTCGAGCACCAGCTGGCCGAGCGGACCCTGCGCGACCCGTTGACCGGGCTCCCCAACCGGGCCGTGTTCCTCGACCGCCTCGACCTGGCCCTCGCCCGCGCCGGGCGGGTGGGCCTGTCGGTGGCCGTGCTGGCGTGCGACCTCGACCGCTTCCGCGCCGTCAACGAGAGCTTCGGGCACGCGGCCGGCGACCGCCTGCTGGCCGCCGTGGCCGCCCGCCTCGAGGGCCACCTCCGTCCGGGTGACACGGTGGCCCGCATGGGCGGCGACGAGTTCGCGGTGCTGGGTGAGGACCTGGACGGCGCGGGCGAGGCCGCCGAGCTCGCCCGCCGGGTGCAGGAGGTGTTCTCGTCACCGTTCCCGCTGGACGACGGCGAGGTGTGGGTGACGGCCAGCACGGGCGTGGCCCTCGCCGCGGGCGGCGGTGACGCCGACCTCCTGCTGCGGGAGGCCAGCGCGGCCCGGGAACAGGCGCGGGGCCGGGGCCGGGGCCGGGTGGAGGTCTTCGACGACACCATGAGGGCCGCCGCCCCGTGGCACCAGGCCACCGAGCACGAGCTCCGCGATGCGATCGGCCTGGGCGAGCTCCGGCTCGTGTACCAGCCCATCGTCGCCCTGGCCTCGGGCGAGGTGGGGGGCGCCGAGGCCCTCGTCCGCTGGCTCCATCCGTCGCGGGGACTGCTCGCCCCGCTGGACTTCATCCCCCTGGCCGAGGAGAGCGGGCTCATCGTGGATCTGGGCCGGTGGGTCCTCCACGAGGCGTGCGCCCAGGCCGCGGGCTGGCATGGGCGCCCAGGGTCGGAGGGGTCGCTGACCCTCACCGTGAACGTCTCCGCCCAGCAGTTCCGGGACGAGGGGTGGGCCGAGGAGGTGGCCGGCGTGCTCGCCGCCACCGGTCTGCCCGGGCGCCGTCTGGTGCTGGAGATCACCGAGAGCACGCTGATGGACGACAAGGACGTCTCGAGCCTCCGGCTGGAGGAGGTGCGGGGCCTCGGGGTCCGCCTTGCCGTCGACGACTTCGGCACCGGGTACTCCTCGCTCGCCTACCTCCGCCGCATGCCCGTGGACTTCCTGAAGATCGACAAGTCGTTCGTCGCCGGCGTCACCGGGGACGCCCACGAGTCGGCCCTGGCCCGGGCCGTGGTCAAGCTGGCCGCCACCCTGGGCCTGGCCGCGGTCGCCGAGGGCATCGAGCGGCGCGAGCAGGCCGAGGTCCTCACCGCCCTGGGCTGCCGCTTCGGCCAGGGCCTGTGGCTGGCCCCGCCCCTGCCCGCCGAGGAGCTGGAGGAGCTCCTGGCGGAAGAGGGCGGCGAGGCCTTCTAGCGGTTTCGCCGCCGCCGCGCCGAGCAACCTCCCGGTGCGAGCGAGAACTAGAGGTGTTCGGCCGCCGCGGCCTGGACGGACGCGGTGATGGCGTCCCAGTCGGCCCCCGGCGCCCGGGTGACGGTGACGAAGTCGTTCACGCCGAACAGAGACGCCACCCCGCCGCCCGAGAACACGGCCTTGGCGAAGGGGTGGTCGGCGGCGGCTTCGGCGTTCGGGAAGTTGATCGTCGCCGGAAGCTTCACGTCGAGCGTGTACTTCATGGCGTTGGGGTTGGGGGTGGGCGAAGGGGACGCGGATGCCATCGGCCCGATGCTAGTCAGCGTCCGTGACCGGCCCCGCTCCCGAGCCCGGTACGGTGGCGCGGGTGCCCGAGGAAGATCCCACGGTTCGGTTCGCCGAGCTCGTCCAGGGCCCCGAGGAGGATCTCCGGCTGGACGAGGCGGCCCTGCTCATCGCCGCCCACGCCTACCCCGACCTCGACGTCGCCTTCGAGCTCGAGCTGCTGGACGGCCTGGCCGAGCGCTGCCCGGACCGCACCCTGGAAGGCTGGCGCCGGTACCTCTTCGTCGACCAGGGCTTCTCGGGCAACGTCGACGACTACTACGACCCCGACAACTCCTTCCTCAACCAGGTCCTCCAGCGACGGGTGGGCCTCCCGATCGCCCTGTCCGTGCTGGGCCTCGAGGTGGGTCGCCGGCTGGGCCTGCACCTGGCAGGGGTCGGGCTCCCGGGCCACTTCCTCCTCCGCGACGACAGCGACCCGCCCAAGTTCGTCGACCCCTTCGCCGGCGGCCGGCTCCTCGACCGGGAGGGCTGCATCGAGCGCTTCAAGGCCGTCAACGGGGCCAGCGCCGCCTTCGTCGACTCCTTCCTCGACCCCGTCGGGTCCCGCGCCATCCTCGGCCGCATGCTCGCCAACCTGCGGGCCGTCTACGCGGCCAAGGGCGACCTCGACAGCCTGGCGTGGGTGTTCGCCCTGCGCCTGGCCATCCCCGGCACGCCCGCCATCGAACGGCGGGAGCTGGCACGGGTCCTCGGGTCGACCGGGCAGTTCGTGGAGGCGGCCGAGGTCCTCGAAGGCCTGGCGTCGTTGCTGCCCAACATCGAGGCCGCCCTCCTCGCCGAGGCCATCGCCCTCCGCGCTCGCCTCAACTGAGCGCTTCCGCTTCTCGGCGCGGGCGGGCGTTCTCAAGGGGCGCACAGGAAACTCCCAGGGAGGAGGGCCACCATGGGAGGGTGGAGACAGCCAAGACCCGCATCCTGGTCGTGGACGACGAGCCCAACATCACCGACCTCGTCGGCACCGCCCTGCGGTACGAGGGCTTCGACGTCGAGGTGGCCGACACCGGGCGCTCGGCCCTGACCAAGGGCCAGACCTTCCGGCCCGAGCTCATGGTCCTCGACGTGATGCTCCCCGACCTCGACGGCTTCGCCGTCGTCCGCCGCCTCCGGAACGAGCGCCTGCCCGTGTCCGTCGTCTTCCTCACCGCTCGCGACGGCACCGAGGACAAGGTCAACGGCCTCACCCTGGGCGGCGACGACTACGTCACCAAGCCCTTCAGCATCGAGGAGCTGGTCGCCCGCGTCCGGGCCGTGCTCCGCCGCACCCGGGGCACGGAGGTGGGCGGGTCGCCCCGGCTCGCATTCGCCGACCTGGAGATGGACGAGGACACCCGGGAGGTGTGGCGCGGCGAGGCTCGGGTCGAGCTCACCGCCACCGAGTTCAAGCTCCTGCGCTACCTGCTGCTCAACGCCCGCCGGGTCCTCTCCAAGTCCCAGATCCTCGACCACGTCTGGGAGTACGACTTCGGCGGCGACGCCAACGTGGTCGAGACCTACATCAGCTACCTGCGCAAGAAGATCGACCGGGTCGAACCCCGGCTCATCCACACCGTCCGGGGAGTGGGCTACACGCTGCGGCTCCAGGACGGCTAGCCCGTGTCGCTCCGCAGCCGCCTGCTGCTGGTCGTCGTGGGTCTGGTGGCGGTGGCCCTCACGGTCACCAACGTGGTCACCTACCGCGCCCTGCGGTCGTTCCTCCTCCATCGCGTCGACCAGCAGCTGGCCGCGGCGCGCGACCCGGTGGCCCACCAGCTCTTCGAGGACCGGCGCCGGCAGTCCACGACGCCGGTGTCGGACACCCTGGTGCCGGCGGGCACGTACGCGGCCGTGGTCGACGACCGCGGTGTCCTCCAGCGGAGCGCGACCTTCGACTACGCCGGGCACGCCGACCCCGACCGGGCCCACCCGGCGTGGGACGGCGACGACCTGCGGCGCGACTCGCCGTTCACGGTGGGGAGCACGCGGGGTTCGGCCCGGTACCGGGTCGAGGTCAGTAGCTTCGGCCTCCAGGGCAACCGCCTGCTGCTGGCCATCCCGCTGGGCGAGGTCACCTCCACCCTCCGGCGGCTGCTGGCGCTGGCCGTCACCACCACCCTGGTGGGCCTGGTCCTGGCCGGCGTCGCCGCACTTGCCCTGGTGCGGGCCGGCCTGCGCCCCCTCGACGACATCGGCGAGGTGGCGGGGGCGATCGCCGAGGGCGACCTGAGCAAGCGGGTGCCGCGGGCCGAGCCCCGCACCGAGGTCGGTCGCCTCGGGCTGTCCCTGAACGCCATGCTCGGCCAGATCCAGTCGGCGTTCGAGGCGCGCCAGGCGTCGGAGGCCCGCCTCCGGCGCTTCGTGGCCGACGCCTCCCACGAGCTGCGGACGCCCCTCACGTCGATCCGCGGCTCCGCCGCGCTCTTCCGCCGGGGCGCGGCCGAGCGCCGCGAGGACCTGGCCAACGCCATGCGCCGGATCGAGGAGGAGGCGAGCCGCATGGGGGTGCTCGTCGACGACCTGCTCCTCCTGGCCCGCCTCGACCAAGGGCGGCCCCTGGAGCAGGAGCCGGTCGACCTGACGCGGGTGGCGGCCGACGCCGTCGACGATGCCCGGGCTGCCGCCCCCGACCGCGCCATCTCCCTCGACGCTCCCCCCCGGCTGGTGGTGACGGGCGACGACGTGCGCCTGCGCCAGGTGGCGGCCAACCTCCTCTCCAACGCCTGCGAGCACACCCCGGCCGGCTCCGCGGTCGACGTCCGGCTGGGAACCGAGGACGGGTCGGCCGTGCTCGAGGTGGCCGACCACGGTCCCGGCCTCGACCCGGAGCAGGGGGCCAAGGTCTTCGAGCGCTTCTACCGGGCCGATCCTTCCCGCACCCGGGCGGGCGGCGGGGCCGGCCTCGGGCTCTCGATCGTCGCCGCCATCGCCGCCGCCCATGGCGGCACGGCCACCGTGGACACCACGCCGGGAGAGGGTGCCCGCTTCCGGCTCCCCCTGGCCCGGCCGAACGGAGCCGGCGAGGTGGGTGCGGCGGCGAGGGCCCCCGACGGGACGGACGAGGCGGTCGACGCCGGGACGCCGTCGTGACCTTGGCCTGCATGGCCCGAACGCAGCGGCGGCGGGAGGGCGCCTGAGCCTGTGCTACAGAGTGCAGCCATGAGCGAGCCCGACCCCGACGGGCCGGAGGAGCCGGCCGGGCCGGAGGGAAAGCCGCCCCCCGCCTTCGCCGCCGGCGCCGCCGAGACCGACCTCCTCGCCACCATCGGCCAGCGGTTCCTGGCCCGGCTCCTCGACGGCCTCATCGTCGGGCTGCCGCTGACCATCCTCGTCTTCGCCGCGTCCGACATCTCCCAGGACCAGAAGACGGTCGACACCCCGTTGTGGGTGCAGCTCTTCGCGGCCGCCGCCTCCGCCCTCTACGAGGTCGTGCTCATCCGCGTGCGGGGCCAGACCGTGGGCAAGCGCGTCCTCGGCATCAAGGTCGTCCGGGTCACCGACGGCACCCTCCCCGACTGGACGGCGTCGGTGATCCGCTACCTGCTGCCCGTGGTCCCGGTGCTCATCCCCGTGCCGGGAGCCTTCCTGCTCTCGCTCGTCATCTACCTGGTCGCCGTCACCAATCCCCTGCGCCGGGGCTGGCACGACCGCGCCGCGGGGACGATCGTCATCAAGGCGGAGACCCGGTCGCGGTTCACGCGGCCGGTGCCGCCGCCTGCTCCCCCTCCGGGCAGCAACCGCGACGGCTGAGGCCCCGACCGACCGGGGGTAGCGCCGCAGGCCGATGGTGACGAAGCCAGGAAGCCGTCAGCCGGCACGGTGTAGCGTGCGCGCCCGTGCGGGGGGGGAACGGGTACAAGGCCATCCTGGTGATGCTGTTCGCCGCCCTGGCGACGGCCGGCACCTTCGCCATGCCCGAGGCCGACCCGCCCACGGCGCCGTCCGAGCCCCTGTCGGTGGCGGCGCGTGCCGCGGCCACGGTCGAGGACCCCGAGCCCAAGGGGAAGGCCAAGGCCAAGGCGAAGGCCAAGGGCGAGGCTCCGGCCGGCACCCCCCGGCACTGCCAGCCCGCGTCCCTCCACGAGCGGGCGGCCCGGGTGCTCGTGGTCGGGCTGCCCGAGGTCACCGACCCCTCCCACTCGCTGGTCGCCGAGGTCCTCGAGCTGGGCGTGGGCGGCATCCTGATCACCGACGACAACGTGGAGTCCCGGGCTCAGGTGACCGCCCTCGTGGAGGACATCCGCCGCCGCTCCCGCGCTCCGCTGGTCGTGTCCGCGGACGAGGAGTCGGGCCGGGTGCGGACGTTCGAAGCCATCCTCGGGCGGACTCCGTCGGCCCGGCGCCTGGCCACGGAGGCGACGCCGCCGGCCGTGCGCCAGCGGGGGCGGGAGTTGGGCGCCGCCCTCGCCTCCATGGGGATCGACCTCGACCTCGCGCCCGTGGCCGATCTCGATGCAGGGCCGTGGTCGGCGACGATCGGCGACCGGTCGTTCTCGTCCGACCCGGCCGTCGCCTCGGAGTACGCCCTCGCCTTCGCCGCCGGCCTCACCGACGGCGGCGTCAGAGCGACGGCCAAGCACTTCCCCGGGCGCGGACAGGCGACCGGCGACGACCACACGAGCCGGGTGACGTCGGCCCTGTCCATGCAGGAGCTCACCGCCACCCACCTCAAGCCCTTCGCGACCATGGTCGGGGCGGGCATCCCCGTGGTGATGATGAGCAACGTCGACTACGCGGTCCTCGACCGCGACCTGCCGGCCAGCCTGTCGCCCGCCGCCTACCGGCTGCTGCGTGGGACCGGCTTCCGGGGCGTGGCCATGACCGACAGCGTGGGCATGGCCGCGGTGAACCAGCGCTGGGACATGGCCGTCGCCGCGGTGAAGGCCGTCGCTGCCGGAGGTGACGCGGTGCTGACCAGCGACGGGTCCTTCGCAAAGGACATGGTCCACGGCCTCGTCGTCGCCGTCCAGCGCGGCGAGCTGAGCGAGCAGCGCCTGAACGAGGCCGCGGCCCGGATGGTGGCCCTGGCCGGAGCCGACCCCTTCCCCGTCGCCTGCCAGGCGGCCGTGGTTCCCACGCTCGCCACCGCGGTCGGCGCGTCCCCCTGACACGGCCGGCGCTGGCCGGACCGGCGGACCGGCGTCAGCGGCCGGCGACGTCGGCCGCGATGGCGCGGCGCACGGCGCGGGTGGCCACGGCCACCGCGTCGAGGCGCAGGGCGGGCTCGCTCTCCAGCTCGTCGAGGAGGCGGGACACCTCGCCCAAGCCCGCCACCCGGTCGGCCAGGAACCGGATGACGGCCTCGTCCTCGGGTTCGTCGGGATGGGCCTCGAGGGCCTGGGCGACGCCGACCCGGCGCAGGTCCACGAGGTCGTCGATCAGGTCGCGGCGGGCCACCCGCGACCAGCGGTCCTCGGCCGCGGGCTGGGCGAGCCGTTGCAGCAGGCGGTCGACGCCCACGGCTTCGCCTACCCACAGCAGGGCGGCGGCCACGCCGGCGACGGAACGGTTCGTGGCCCGGGCCACCTCCGCCACCTCGGGGCCGATGCGGAGGTCGCGCAGGGTGGCCAGCTCGTCGGCCAGCGCGGGGTCGACGGCCTTCTCCACCAGCGCCTCCGCCAGCCGGGCCCGCGCCCGGCGCCGGTAGGGGGTCCCGATCTCGGGCAGGGCCCGGCGCAGCTCGGCGAAGGCGGGCCCGTCGCGGGCCACGACCCGGGCGACGTCGCCCCCTTCGCCCCTCCGGAGGTAGGCGCGGCTGAGCGTCTCGAGGAGCTCGCTGACCGTCGCCGCGCAGGCCACGGAGGCGTCGACCGGCTGTCCCCCAGCGGTCGTGTCGAGCCGCTCCCAGAGCTCGTCGGCGCCGGCGACCCGGCGGGCGACCAGGTAGGCGGCGGCGACGGCCGCCGGCCGGGCGCCCGTCTCGGCGCCGAGGCGGCACACGAAGGTGAGGCCCATGCGGTTCACGATGTCGTTGGCCAGCACCGACGACACCAGCTCACGCCGGAGCCGGTGGCGGTCGAGCAGGTCGTCGAACCGCTCGCAGACGCGGGCCGGGAAGTAGGACACGAGCTCGGCGCGGGTTGCGGCCTGGTCGGGCACGAGCGACGCCAGCACCCGGGCGCCGAGGCCGCGCTTGGCCCCGGCCATCAGCACCGCCAGCTCGGGTCGGGTCAGGCCCGCACCGGCCTCGGCGCGCGCTCCCATCTCCGCCCGGGTGGGGAGGGCCTCGACGGCCCGGTCGAGCGTGCCGTCGCCCTCGAGCTCGGCCATCAGCGCCTCGTGGGCGGCCATCCGGGCCGGGCTGGCGGCGTGGGCCCGGGTCAGGGCCATGCTCTGGAGCCAGCAGTTGCGCAGGACCTTGGCGACGCCGTCGTCGCACGCGTCCCGCAGGACGTCGTCCCTCTCGCCGTCGGTCAGCGTGCCGTCCTCGACCGCGGGGCGCAGGAGGATCTTGAGGTTGACCTCGTGGTCGGACGTGTCGACGCCCGCCGAGTTGTCGATGGCGTCGGTGTTCATGTGCCCGCCCCGCCGGACGTACTCGATGCGGGCCCGCTGGGTGAAGGCCAGGTTGGCGCCCTCGCCGACGACGCGGGCGCGGACGCTCGCGGCCTCGACCCGCACGTCGGTGTTGGCCCGGTCGTCGATGTCCTGGTCGTCCTCGGTGCTGGCCCGCACGAACGTGCCGATCCCGCCCGCGAACAGAAGGGTCACCGGGGCCCGGAGGATGGCCTGGATCAGCTCCGCCGCCGTCGGGTACTCGTCGTCGGTGCGGAGCACCGCCTGGGCCTCGGGGCTGAGCAGGATGCGCTTCTCGAGGCGGGACCACACGCCGCCGCCGGCGCTGAGGGCGCCGTGGTCGTAGTCCTGCCAGGACGAACCGGGCAGGGCGAAGAGCCGGGCCCGCTCCCGGTAGGAGACGGCCGGGTCGGGATCAGGGTCGATGAAGATGTCCCGGTGGTCGAAGGCGGCGACCAGGCGCACGCTGTCGGAGTGCAACAGGCCGTTGCCGAACACGTCGCCCGACATGTCCCCGATCCCGACGACGGTGACGGGCTCGCTCTCGGGGTCGATGCCGAGCTCGGCCAGGTGCTGGCGGATCGCCACCCACGCCCCCCGGGCGGTGATCCCGAGGCGCTTGTGGTCGTAGCCGCGGGACCCGCCCGACGCGAAGGCGTCGCCCAGCCAGAAGCCCCGGTCCACGCTGATCCGGTTGGCCAGGTTGGAGAACGACGCCGTGCCGCGGTCGGCGGCCACCACGAGGTACGGGTCGTCGCCGTCTCGCCGCCGGGCGACGGGGACCACCCGTTCGCCCACCACGTCGTCGGTGACCTCCAGCAGGCTGGTGACGAAGGTCCCGTAGGCCGACGCGATGTCGACCGGCGCCCGGTCCCCGTAGGGCGGGCGCTTGACGATGAAGCCCCCCTTGGCGCCGGTGGGGACGATCACCGCGTTCTTCAGGACCTGGGCCCGCATGAGGTCGAGAACCTCGGCCCGGTAGTCGTCGACCCGATCGCTCACCCGGATGCCGCCCCGGGCCACCGGGCCCCACCGGAGGTGGACGCCCTCGACCGAGGGCCCGTGCACGAAGATCTCGCGGTAGGGGACGGGGCGGGGGACGTCGGGCACCGCGCCGCTGGACAGCTTGAGGGCCAGGTGGTTCCCGGCGGTGAGGTAGCGGTTGGTGCGCAGGGTGGCGTCGACGAGGGCCAGGAAGCCGCGGAGGATGCGGTCGTGGTCGAGCAGCACGGTGGCGTCGCAGCCGGCCAGCACCTGCTGGCGCAGGGCGTCGGCCACCTCGGGCCCGGCGTTGCGGACGGGGTCGAAGCGCGCCGCGAAGAGGTCGGCCAGGGCCTTGGCCGTCGGCGCGTTCTGCACGAGCACCTCGTCCACGTAGCTGGCCGTGAACGCGGTGCCGACCTGCTTGCGGTACCGCCGGTAGGCGCGGAGGACGGCCACGTCGTCCCAGGACATCCCCGCCCGCAGCACGAGCCGGTTGAGCGAGTCGACCACCGACCGCCCGCCCCACAGGGCGAGGGCGGCCTCGGCGACCCGGCGGCCGTCGCCCTCCACGTCCAGCGGCAGACCGCTCGGGTCGCGCACGCCGAAGTCGTGCAGGCGGAGGCGGCCCCCGGCCAGCTCGTAGGGCACGTCCTCCACGGCCCAGAGCCCGAGGCTCTCGAGGATGGGCAGGAACCGGGAGAGCTCGACGGCCATGCCGGCGGTGAAGACCTTGAGCCGGGCGTCCGCCCGGCCCTCGGGATCGGGGGCGAGCACCACGCGGATGGCCCCCCCGTGGCCGTCTGAGCCGTCGGCCCCGTCGGCCTCCGCGCCGGCGAGCAGGTGCTCGACGTCGAGCACGTCGTCCACGGCCCGCGCCGCGGGGACGACGTTGCGGTAGGCCGCCGGGAACCACCCGGCCGACGCCTGGGCGAGCTGGGCGGCCCGCTCCTCCCCGACCCGGGCGACCAGCGAGGCCTCCAGAGCCTGGTCCCATGTCCGGCAGAGGAGGCGGAGCCCGCGCTCGAGGGTCTCGGGCCTGACGTCGGTCGGACCGTCGGGCCCGGGCCGGTGCACGACGAGGCGGAGGATGGCCTGGGGCCGGTCGGCCAGGGAGACGTCGGCGTCGACTCTCGTGCCGTGCACCTCGGTCAGCAGGTAGGCCTCCAGACGGTGGCGCAGCGCCGGGGAGTAGAGGTCGCTCGGCACCGAGACGAGGGCCGACACCAGTCCCAGGCCGGGCTCCATGCGCACCAGGGCCCGCACGTCCTGGCTCTGGCCGGCGGTGAGCAGCTCGACCAACGTGTGCCGCAGCGCCGGGATCTCGGCCTCGAAGAGCTCCTCCTTGGGCAGGGCCTGGAAGACCGAGACCAGGCCGGCCTCGTCCTGGCTGCCGGGGAGGAGGTCCTCCAGCTCGAGGATGCGGCGCAGCTTGTAGCGGATCACCGGGGTGAGCACGGCGGGCTCGGCCGCGGCCTTGTTGCTCAGCACCCCGACCACGCGGAACAGCCCCGCGGTCTCGCCCCCGCTGCCCACGAGGGTGACGTCGACGCACTGCAGCGGCACCTGGCGGTGCACGGTGCTCATCTCCGCGGTGCGGGCGACGGCAAGCAGCCGGTGGGTCGGGCCGTCGACGTCGGCCGGGCGTGGGCGCAGCGGGAACTCGGGGCGGGCGAGGAGGCCCAGGGCGTCACAGAGCCGCGGCTCGCCGTCGGGGCCGTCGGCGCCGGGCGCCGTGCTCCGCAGCTCGCAGCAACCGGCGAGGACGAAGTTCTCGTCCAGGAGCCACTGCAGGAAGTCGGCGGCCTCGGCCACCTGGTCCTCGGGGAACCGGAGGCGGGCGGCCGTCCGGGTCGCGGCCGCCACCGCCGCGATGCGCGAGCGCATGGCCGCGTGGTCACCCGTCACCGTGAACACGTCGGCCATCACCGCGTCCACGGCCCGCACCAGGGCGGACCGGGCCTCGGCGGGCACGCGCTCGGCCAGCTCGACGTGGAGGATGGACTCCCGGTGGGCGGCGGTGCGGGCGGGGACGACGGCCACCAGCCGGCCGTCGGTGCCCCGCTCGGTCCCCAGGACCGGGTGCAGCATGCGGACCACGTCGTGGCCGAGGCGGTGGAGCTCCTCGTCCACCGAGGTCACGATGAACTGGCGGTCCTCAGAGGTGACCTCCAGGACGGAGCCCTCGGGATGCCAGCCGTCGGGCGCCACCTCCGGGTCGGCGACCCGCACGGCGACGGTGCCCGGACGGCGGCCGTCGACGAAGGAGAAGGCGTCGGTAAGGGCCGCGGCGGTGGCTACCGGCTCGGCGGCCTCGAGCTGGTGGGGCGACGCCCGGCGCAGCAGGGCGCGGGCGAAGTCGACCACGACCCGGGCGCGGGTGCCCGAGGGGCCCAGGTGCTCGGGGATCGCCGCCAGGACCCGGTCGGAGGCCGCGTCCTCGTCCGCCGCCGGTGGATCGCCCTCACCCCGTTCGAGGTTCTCCTCCACCGCTCCCAATGCCTCCCCCCCGACTGTACCGGTGGGGGGCATCCAGCGGACTCCGGCGCCGGCAGGCGGACGGCGCCGCCCGCGTCAGGGAACGTCGGAGACGGCCTCGCAGGCGGTCGCGGAGTCGGTCCCGGCATCGCCCAGGCACTGGTCGGCGTCGCCCTCACCGTCGAGGGTGTCGTTGCCCGGCCCGCCCGCCAGGCGGTCGTTGCCCGGGCCCCCCGAGAGCTGGTCGTTGCCGTTCTCGCCGAGGAGGTGGTCGGTGCCCGGTCCCCCGACGACGCGGTCGTCGCCGTCACCGCCCACGACCATGTCGTTCCCGGCCTCACCGCAGATGACGTC
>DASZOE010000248.1:0-1530 GCA_035550945.1 Acidimicrobiales bacterium | reverse complement strand
GGGGCCGACCGCCGGGTCACGATCTCGTGGCTCCGCAACACCGAGCCCGACCTCAAGGGCTACCAGGTGACGCGGCTGGCCCCGGGCAGCTCGAGCGGCACGGTCGTCGCCAACATGTCCCAGCCGTCCTCGGGATCGCGGGTCTCCACCGTCGACGCCAACGTGCCTCCCGGGGGGGGTGCCTACCGCTACGTCGTCACCGCCGTCCGTCCCGACCGCAACGGCGAGGTGAGCGACCGGGCGGTCGCCCGGTCGTCGCCGGCCAGCGTCGAGGTCGCCGCCGCCTCCACCGACGCCGGTGGCCCACCGGGGACGGGCGAGGGGCCCGGACCCGGGGCCGGGCCGGCGGCGGACGCGGGACAGGCCCCCACCGGCGCCGCCACGGGCCCGAGGGGCGCCCTCGACGTCTCGTCCTTCCTCTCCCGCGGGGGCGGGGCGCCGCCCGCCCTGGCCATCCCCGGGGGCGTGGCCATCCCGGTCGACAACGGGTTCTCCGCCGACCTTCCCTTCGCAGTCCCGGGCGGTGACATCGAGGGGGACGACTCGGAGTGGGCCGCCGACCCCGCGGTTCTCGACGACAGCTCCTCGGTGGCCAACGAGCGGGCCCTCTTCGTGCCCATCGCCGCCGGTCTGCTGCTCTGCGTGCTCGCCTTCCACGTGCGCCAGTTCAACAAGACGGTGCTGGCCGGGCCCCCGGCCGGGCCGCCCGCCTACCACCCGGTGGGCGAGGGCGACCCCGCCGGCGGCGGCCCCTACGGCGGCCGCGACTAGGCCGGCGCCGGGGTCGCGGGCGACGGCGAGCGCCGGACGCGCGCGCTCGTCGGCTCCCCGGTCCCTTCGAGGAGGAGTCGGACTGGTAGGTCAGGGGGCCTGGGGGCGAGTTGCTACCGTTGGGCCGGGAACGACCAGGAGGAGCCCGAATGGATCTCGGCCTCGACGTCAGCGAACGGGGCAAGTACGCGGTGCTGAGCGTGCACGGCGAGGTCGACGTCTACACCGCGCCCCGCTTCCGTGAGCGGCTGATCGAGTTGGTCACCGAGGGCAAGCACCAGATCGTCGTCGACCTCGAGGGCGTCGACTTCCTCGACTCCACCGGCCTGGGCGTCCTGGTCGGCGGGCTGAAGCGGCTCCGCAGCCACGACGGCGACCTCATCCTCGTGTGCACCCAGACCCGGATCCTCAAGGTCTTCGAGATCACCGGCCTGACGAAGGTGTTCTCGATCCACGACTCCGTCGACGCCGCCGTAGGCGAATAGGGGGACGCGTCGAATGGTCGGGGAGGTCGTCGCCCTCGAGATCCCCGCCCGGGCCGAGTTCGTCGCGCTGGCCCGCCTCGTGGTCTCCGCCCTCGCCGCCACCGACAGCCAGCTCCCCGACGAGCGGGTCGACGACCTCAAGATCGCCGTCTCCGAGGCCTGCACCAACGCCATCGAGGCCCACGACGCCGCCGGCAGCCAGGAACGGGTCCTCGTCCGCTGCAAGGCCGGGGACGACGCTCTCGAGGTCTGCGTGGAGGACCGGGGGCACGGC
>DASZOE010000247.1:0-1795 GCA_035550945.1 Acidimicrobiales bacterium | reverse complement strand
TCGATCAGCCGGGCCGCCTCGGGCGACTCGGTCAGGATGGGCTGGCGGGGGCCGAGCAGCGTGCGGACCGACATGACCAGCCGCTCGCGCAGGTGGTCGATGGGCGGGTTGGTCACCTGGGCGAAGCGCTGCCGGAGGTAGTGGTGAACGGGGCGAGGCCAGCCGGCGAGATGGGGGAGCGGCGAGTCGTCGCCCATCGAGTAGGTGGGCTCCTTGGCGTCGTTGGCCATGCGCCGCACCACCATGGTCAGCTCCTCCCGGGTGTACCCGAACATGGCCTGGCGGCGCTCGAGGGCGTCGGGCTCCGGGGTCTGCTCGATGGGGCGGCCCCGGCTGACGTCGAGGAGGCCGTCGGCGGCCCAGCGGGCGTAGGGCCCGGCGGCGGCCAGGCGCTCCTTGCACTGCTCGTCGTCCATCACGCCCCGGCCGGGGTCGACGAAGAGCATCTGCCCCGGCCCCAGGCGGCCGCGCCGCACCTGGCCCCGGCCGGAGACGTCGACCGCGCCAGCCTCCGAGCAGCACACGACCAGGCCGTCGTCGCAGACCGCGTAGCGGAGCGGGCGCAGGCCGTTGCGGTCGAGGGCGGCCCCGACGCTCAAGCCGTCGGTGAAGATGACGCCCGCGGGCCCGTCCCACGGCTCCATCAAGGACGCGTGGTAGCGATAGAAGCCCCGGACCGCGGGGTCGAGGTCGCGCTCGCCCTCCCAGGCCTCGGGGATGGTCATGGCCACGGCGTGGCGGACGTCGCGGCCGCCGCGGGTGAGCAGCTCCACGGCCGAGTCGAGCTGGCCCGAGTCGGAGTCCGAGGCGTCCACCACGGGATGGAAGAGCTCCTCGGGGCCGAGCCCCGCGGCCTCGGTGCCGAGCACGGCCCGGGCCCGCATGCGGTTCACGTTGCCGGCCAGGGCGTTGATCTCGCCGTTGTGGCAGAGCATCCGGAAGGGCTGGGCCCGCTCCCAGGTGGGCAGCGTGTTGGTGGAGAAGCGCTGGTGGAAGATGGCGAAGGGAGCGGCGAAGCGCTCGTCGGCCAGGTCGACCCAGAAGCGCGAGAGCAGGTCGGCGACGACCAGGCCCTTGTACACGACGGTCCGGAAGGAGCACGAGGCCACGTAGGTGTCGGCGACGTAGGTGTCGGCCCCGTTGGCCATCACCCGGCGCCGCAGGCGCAGGGCCGCCCGCTCCGCCTCCGCGCTGCGCTCGTCCATCCCCGGCGGAGGCGCCAGCACGGCCTGGAGGAAGGCGGGCTTGCCCTGGCGGGCCTGGTCGCCGATGTGGTCCTCGTCGGTGGGCGGCGTGCGCCACTCGACGACGGCGATGTCCTCGGCCGCGGCCGCCTCCTCGAAGGCGGGCCGGGGGTCGGCGCCCCGGACGAACAGCATGGCCAGGCCGTGGGCCACGCCGGCGTCGGTGCGGCCGAAGATCTCGGGCGGGATGGGGACGAGGAGGCCGGAGCCGTCGGCCGAGTGGGCGTCGGCGGCCAGGGCGCCCCGGTGCTTGACGCAGGCCAGGCCGCCGAGGGCGGCTTCCACGAGGGCGCGTGACGGGCGCCCTCGCTCGTCGGCAACGAAGCCGATGCCGCAGGCGTCCAGTTCCGGACGGGCGAAGTCCACAGGCGTGGCCCTTCCTTGACGAGATCGAACCGGCAGGGGATTGCGCGGGGACCTTCTTCGTCGAAGAGGCGACGTTGCCACTGCCCCGGACTGCGGACCGCAGTGTAACGCGGGCGGTTTCCCCTCCGAGGACGCAAGTCCCCGTTCTGGGGACGCCTCAGCCGGCCACCGCCGGCGGATTGTCT
>DASZOE010000246.1:0-4103 GCA_035550945.1 Acidimicrobiales bacterium | reverse complement strand
CCCGAGTAGACGAGACCGCGGGCGGGGTCGTCGGCGGGCGGCTCCTCGGCGGCGGTGGCGACGCCCGCACCCCCCGCGCCCTGGGCGAGCAGGGCCGCGAGCAGGCAGGCCATCACGAAGAGTCGACGCATGCTCCCACCTCGGGTCGTGCGGCCGGCGGGCGCGCCGGGGGCGCCAATCTTGGCACGTTCTCACGACCCGTCGTCGGCTGGAGCGCCGGCGGCGTGGGCGCTGTCGGGCGACGGTGGGGCGAGGGCTGGCGCCGACTCCAGGTGGTTGAGGGCGTCGATCAGGCCCCGCAGGCGGGCGTAGCTCATGCGGTCGAAGGCGAGCACGAGCCGGGCGAGGTCCAGGTGGTCGCCGTCGGCGACCTCCGGGGGCAGGGGTGGACCGGCCTCGATCCCGCCGTGCAGGCAGATGTCGGCGAAGGCCCGGTTCAGCTCGACCAGCTCATCGGCTCGAGGGGCGGTACGCAGGCGGATGACCAGCCGGGACCCCACCCACCGCAGGGAGTGGTAGTTCCGGTAGAAGCCGAGGACGTGCCCGACGGCGTCGGCGACGTCGTCGGTCCTGTGACAGAGGGCGAGGTCGTGGGGCCCGGCCAGGCCTCGGCCCACGACGTCATGACCGACGAAGTCCTGCCAGCTCCGCCAGTACCCGCCGCCGGGGACGTCGAGGAGGACGATGGGCGCGGGGGCGGCCTTGCCCGTCTGCAGGAGGGTCAGGAGCTCGAACGTCTCGTCCAACGTCCCGAACCCGCCGGGCAGTACCACGAAGCCGGCGGACTCCTTCATGAGCATCAGCTTGCGGGTGAAGAAGTACTTCATGACCACGAGCTTGCGGTCGTCGCCCATGAACGGGTTCGTCCCCTCGAAGGGGAGACGGATGTTGACGCCGATGGTGTGGTCGGGCCCCGCACCCTCGGCACCGGCGGCCATGATCCCCGGTCCTGCGCCGGTGACGACCATCCACCCGGCGCCCGCCAGTGCCGCGGCCAGGTCGCGGGTCTGGATGTACAGCGGGTCGTCGGAATGGGTGCGGGCGGACCCGAAGATCGTGACCTTGGGGACGTCCTGCCAGGGGGCGAACACCCGGAACGCCCGCCGCATCTCGGCCAGGGCGGCGTTGGTGATCTTGAGGTCCAGGCGATCGGCGCCGTCGCCCGCAAGCCCCACGGCCGTGGCGAGGATCTCGAAGAGCTGGTCGCGGTCGGCGGTGGCCCCGACCGCGTCGAGCAGCTCGTACAGGCGCCGGTCGAGGTCTGGGTCGCCGGTGCGCCGGGCACCCGGGGAAGGACGAGCCGGGACAGGGCGGTGGCGGCCTGGAGGGCGAAATGGCCGGGCCAGTCCCAGCGCAGCCCGTACTGCCGCCGGATGCGGGCCGGGAGCAGCCCGGCGGTGACCGAGCGGTGGAGGGCGAGGGCGGGCCCCACGGCCGGGCCCCACGGCGGGTTGAGCACATGGTGGGCCAGCTCTCGGGCCGTGTCGGTGACCTCGAGCGAGGCGACCATGGCCTGCATGTAGCGGCGGAGGGCGGCCAGGTCGGCGGGCTGGGCGTCCCGCGGGATCCCCAGCACCTGGGCCACGAGCGTCATCTCCTGGTAGTAGCGCTCGGCCTCGTCGGGGGTAAGGGCCCCGAAGAAGCGTGAATAGGTCCGCAGGTTGGTGTCGACCAGCGTGGCGTGGACCCACAGCTGCAGGGCGGGATCGGTGGCCCGGTAGCCGGGCCCCACGACCCGCTCGTGGACGGCCCGCAGGCCGTCTGCCACCTCCCGGGCCTGGTCCTCCGTGCCGAACTCGACCAGGGAGATGGCGGCGACCGTCTGGCGGAGGCGGCTGAGGGCGTCGGAGCGGAAGTCGCTGTGCTCGGCCACGCCGGCAGAGACGCCCGGGTGGGCCAGCTGCAGGAGCAGCGCCCGCCCGCCCCCGACGAGCAGCAGGGGCTCGCTGTCGACCCGGCGGACGACGGCGTCGGGGGGGAGGATGCCGCTCATGACAACCGAGGGTACGACCCCACCGGGTCCTGTTCCGCACTGCCCTCGACCTCCAGGCGGTGATGACTGGTTTCGCCCCCTGCCGGTCGGGAACGATGTGGGCGTGTCGCCGTGGGAGCTTCTCTTCGTCCCGGCGTCCCTCGCGCTCGTGTACTCGCTGCTCTTCGTGGTGTCCTGGTTCGAGCAACGCGTGCTCTCGCCCCGCTCGCTGATCCTGCACAGCGCCCGCTCCCGGGGGACCCGGCCCGAGCACGTCGAAGCCCTGGTTGCGGCCCAGTCCGAACGCCTGCTCGAGGGCCTCCTGCCTTCCGCGGAGACCGCCGGGGCCGAGGAGCGCGAGCCGGGCCCGTCCTAGGGCGGCGTGCTCGCCGAAGCGGTCTCCGTCGACGGCGGGACGAAGGAGTACCGTCCTCGGCCGTGAGAGCTCTCGAGGACAGGGTCGGTGGCTGAGGAACGGACGCCGTTCAGCGAGTTGCTGGCCGGCTATGGCACCACGACGATCGGGGAAGGGCTCCGAGTCGAGGCCGTGTTCGCACTCCTCAAGGTCCGCGACGAGAACGGTCGCCCCGCGTGGTCGGTCCGCAGCGGTGGCTCCCCGCTGACCCGGGAGGAACTGTTGGGGGTCCTCGACGGCCTCACCACCTCCATGCGCCAGAAGCTGACCAAGGCGTGGAAGCGCAGCACCGCGGACTCGCCTCCGCCCACCACCGGCGGGTCAGGACCCATCCCCTTCAGCGAGCTGCTGGCCGGCCTGGAGACGGTAGGCGTGGATGACAGCTACCTCATCGAGTCCGTGTTCGCGGTCATCAAGGCCCGGGGAGTCGACGGGGCACCGGTGTGGTGCGTGCGCTCCTCGGAGATGAAGCTCAGCTCCGAAGAGCGGCTGGGCGCCCTGGAAGGCTACGCCGCCACCGTCCGACAGGACCTCGCCGAGACCTGGAAGTGGTGAACGACTTCTGGGGACCGGGCTAGGCGACCGCGACCACCCGGCCGTACAACGTCGTCCGCTGCTCGAGGGGGCGCCCTAGCGGACCGGTGATCGCCGCGAACGCGGACTCGTCCATGCGCTGGCCGTGGGTGGCGCCTGCAGCCCGGGAGATGTTCTCGTCCATGAGCGTGCCGCCCAGGTCGTTGGCGCCGGCGAGCAGGGCCTGGCGGGCGCCGTCGGCGCCGAGCTTGACCCACGACACCTGCACGTTGGGCACCAGCTCGCGGTAGGCGATGCGGGCCACGGCGTGCATGAGCAGCGTCTCCCGGAACGTGGGCCCCCGCCGGGCCTTGCCCTGCAGGTAGATGGGAGCGGCCATGTGCACGAAGGGGAGCGGCACGAACTCGGTGAAGCCCCCGGTCTCGGCCTGCAGGTCCCGGGTGCGCAGGATGTGTCGGGCCCAGTGCCGGGGCTGCTCCACCGAGCCGAACATGATCGTGATGTTCGACCGCAGGCCGACGCCGTGGGCCGTGCGGTGGGCGTCCAACCACTCCTCGGTGTCCACCTTGTCGGGGCAGAGGACGGCCCGCACCTCGTCGTCGAGGATCTCGGCCGCAGTGCCGGGGAGCGACCGCAGGCCGGCGTGCATGAGCCGGCGGAGGTAGGAGCCCAGCGGCTCGCCCAGGCGCCGGGCACCTTCGGTGACCTCGAGGGCGGTGAAGCCGTGGACGTGGATGCCGGGCGCCACGGCCTTCACGGCCCGGCAGACGTCGACGTAGTAGTCGCCGTCGAAGCTGGGATGGATGCCGCCCTGCAGGCACACCTCGCTGGCGCCCGCCTCGACGGCCTCGACGACCCGCCGCTGGATCTCGTCGACTCCGAGAAGATAGGGGGCGCCCCGCAGGTTCAGCGAGAGGGGCCCCTTGGAGAACGCGCAGAAGCGGCACTTGAACGTGCACACGTTCGTGTAGTTGATGTTGCGGTTCGCCACCCAGGTGACGTCGTCACCGACCACCCGCCGGCGCAGATCGTCGGCCACCTCCGCCACGGCCGCCACCTCGGGCCCTCGGGCCCCGAAGAGGGTGACGATCTCCTGCTCGCCGACCCGTTCGCCGGCGGCCACCCCGGCCAGGACCTCGCCCACGGCGCTCCCGGCCGCCGCCGTGGCGCCGACCGGCGGGG
>DASZOE010000245.1:0-4635 GCA_035550945.1 Acidimicrobiales bacterium | reverse complement strand
GGCCAAGGCCGCCCCGAAGGCGGCGGCGACCCCCCGCAAGCGGGCGCCGCGACGGCGAGAGCCCGACGCCGCCTCCTAGTGCGCATCGCCACCTGGAACGTCAACTCCCTGAAGGCCCGCCTCCCCCGGGTCGAGGAGTGGCTCGGCTACGCCCACCCCGACATCCTCTGCCTGCAGGAGACCAAGCTGGCCGACTCCGCCTTCCCGGCGCTGACGTTCGGCGCCCTCGGCTACGAGGCCGCCCACTGCGGGCAGGGCCAGTGGAACGGCGTCGCCATCCTGTCCCGGGTCGGGCTCGACGAGGTGGTCGCCGGCTTCACCGACGAAGTCGAGGACGAGACCACCGAGGCCCGGCTGCTGTGGGCGACGTGCGGGGGCGTCCGGGTGGGCACCGTGTACGTCCCCAACGGGCGCATGGTGGGCAGCGAGCACTACGAGGCCAAGCTGGCCTGGCTGGAGCGCCTGCGCCGCCACGTGGTGTCGAGCTGCGATCCCGCTCGCGACCTGGTGATCTGCGGCGACTTCAACGTCGCCCCCGACGACCGCGACGTCTGGGACCCGACCAAGCTCCACGGCAACACCCACGTGAGCCCGGCCGAGCGGGCCGCGGTCAAGGCCCTCGAGGAATGGGGCCTGGTCGACGTCTTCCGGCGGTGCTACTCCGACGCCGGGCTCTACTCGTGGTGGGACTACCGGGCCGGCGACTTCCACCAGCACCGGGGCCTCCGTATCGACCTGGTGTTGGCCACCGAGGCCCTGGCCCGCCGGGCGTCGTTCGCCCTCATCGACCGCTTCGCCCGCAAGGGCAAGGCCCCCTCCGACCACGCCCCCCTGCTGGTCGACTTCGCCGACTGAGCCTGCCAGAACGGCAGGGATCAGCCCAGCGAGCTGATCTTCCAGTCCTCGCCGACCTTCTCGAGCGTGAGCGGCGCGGGGTCGTTGTTGCGGAAGAGGGTGGACTGCCCGGACATGCGCAGGGCGATGTCGGCGTCGGCGACCACCGCCCGGGAGCCGGTGACCGCGGCCCCGTTGACCTCCGCGCTGGTGAGCGCCTTCTTGTCGTCGTCGCTGAGCTGGCGGCTCACCGACTCGATGGCCTCCCGGCAGGAGCCGGGCGCCTGCAGCAGGAAGGCGGCCTCGCTGATCTGCTCGACCGCCGCGGCGGTGAGCTTGGCGCAGCCCGCTGCGCCGTCGCCGTCGGCCACGTCGTCGAAGAAGCCGGTGACGACGTCCTTGACCTCGTCCTCGGCCGACTGCCCGTCACCACAGCCAGCCGCCGCGCCGACCAGCGCCAGGGCGACGACGAGCGTGGCGACCAGTCGACGGGGGAGAAGGGCCACGGGCGTCCTCTACCCACGGAGGACCGACCCAATCGGGCCCCGGCTTCGCCGCCGTCTACTCGACGGCCAGGCGGTCGCGGAGCTTGGCCAGGCCGCTGGCCAACGTCTCCCGGACCTGGGCGCGGGTCATGCCCAGGTCGGTGCGCAGCTGCTTCATGCTGCGGGGGGCGGAGCCGTCGAGCCCGTAGTGGGTGGTGACGACCTGCCGCTCGAGGGGGTCGAGGTGGTCGAAGAGGTGCGGCGGGGCGGCGCGGAGGACGAGAGCGTCGTCGTCGAGGGAGTCCTCGGACTCGAGCTCGTGGCCGTCGGCGTCGGGATAGGGCCAGCCGTCCTCGCTCGGCCACTGGTAGGAAGTCATGACTAGTTCTCGCGCCGCGAGGCGCCCGCGTCAACGGGTCAGGAGCCGGCGCCGCCGGCCACCACGGCCAGGAGGGCGTCGCCGTAGCGCTCGGCCTTGACCGGGCCCAGCCCCGGAAGGGCGAGCAGGGCGGCCCGGTCCGCGGGGCAGGCCTCGGCCACCGCGGCCAGCGTCGTGTCGTGGAGGACCACGAAGGCGGGCACCCCGGCGGCGCGGGCAGCGCAGGCCCGCCACGCCCGCAGGGCGCCGAGCAGCGCGGGGTCGGCCCGCTCGCCCAGGCCGGTCACTGCGTTCGGGCCACGCAGGCCGGCCACTGCGTTCGGGCCACGCAGGCCGGCCACTGCCTCGACCCGGGCCCGGCTGGCCGCCAGGTGGCGGCGCCAGTCGGCGTCGGGGCCGGGCGCGGCCAGGGACTCCACGGCCGCCTCCAGCACGCCGAGCCAGGGTGACGGCGTCCGGGCCACCGAGGAGGTGCCGAAGCGGCGGCGCTCCGCCCACGAGCAGTGGAGCTCGGATCGGGCCCGGGTGAGGGCGACGTACAGGAGGCGGCGCTCCTCGGCTCGGGACTCGGGGGTGGTGGCGTGGCCCACGGGAACGAGCCCCTGCTCCAATCCTGTGACGAAGACGACCGGCCACTCCAGGCCCTTGGCGCCGTGGAAGGTGGCCAGCTCCACGGCGTCGGCCGTGGCCGCCGGCTCCTCGGCCCGGAGGGTGGCGTGCAACCAGGCGAGGAAGGCACCGACGGTGGCCGCCGGGTCGGCGGCGACGAGCTCCTCCATCATGCGGGCCAGCTCGTCGAGGGAGGCTCGGCGCTCCGCCGCCGCCCCGGGCGGGGCGAGGGGCCCGGGCTGCGGGTCGTCGAGGTCGGAGGCCAGGCGCAGGTCGACCAGGGCCGGGGCCAGCGCCCCTGTGGCCGGCCGGCGGCGCAGATCGGCGACCGCGGCCCGGACCTCGGGGCGGTCGAGGAACGGCACCGCGCCCCGCACCCGGCAGGGGATGGCGGCCGCCTGCAGGGCCTCCTCGAAGGCCACCAGCTGGGCCCGGGTGCGGGCCAGCACGGCCAGCTCCGACCATGCCCGGCCGCCGGCGTGCTGGCGGCGCAGGGCGCGGGCAATGCCGGCGGCCTCTTCGCCACCGCTGGCCCACGCCGTCACGGTGGGGACGGCGCCGTCGGCGCACGTGGGGCGGAGCTCGGCCGCGCCCGCCGCCCGGTGACCGGCGAGCACGGCGTTGGCCACGGCGACGACCTGCGGCGACGAGCGGTACGTGCGGGACAGGCGCACCACGGCCGCGCCCGGCAGGTGGCGAGCGAAGGCGGTGAGGTAGGAGGGGTCGGCGCCGTTCCAGGCGTAGATCGCCTGGTCGGGGTCACCCACGACGCAGAGATCGGACCGGCCGCCCCGCCAGGCCTGGAGCAGGCGGAACTGGGCGGGGTTGACGTCCTGGAACTCGTCGACGAACAGGTGCCGGAACCGCCACCGCTGGGTGGCGGCGAACTCGGCGTCGGTCTCCAGGGCCTCGGCGCAGAGCAGGACGAGGTCGTCGAAGTCGACGAGGTTCCGCCGCCGCTTCTCGTGCTCGTAGCGCCCGAAGAGTTCGGCCACCACCCCGGCCGGCAGGGGCGGCCGGCGACCGGCGGCGGTGACGGCCGCGGGGTAGTCCTCCGGGAGGACCATGCGGGCCCTGGCCCACTCGATCTCGGCGGCCAGGTCGGCGGGAGCCACCACGGAGCCGCCACTCCGTTCGGGCACGGAGCCGCCACTCCGTTCGGGCACGGAGCCGCCACTCCGTTCGGGCACGGAGCCGCCACTCCGTTCGGGCACGGAGCCGGCCTTCGGTCCCGGGAGCAGCCCCGCCAGCAGGCGGACCTTGTGCTCGAGGAGGACGGGGGGCTGCTGGCCCCGGTCGGCCCAGCGGCTGCGGAGGGCGGCGTAGGCGATGCCGTGGAAGGTGCCGGCCGCGACCCGCGGGCGGACGCCGAGGGCGGCCAGGCGCCGACCCAGCTCGCCCGCGGCCCGGCGGGTGAAGGTGAGGGCGAGGACGTGGCCGGGATGGGCCGTGCCGGTGGCCACCCGGTGGGCGATGCGGCGGGTGAGGACGCGCGTCTTGCCCGATCCCGCTCCCGCCAGGATGCAAAGGGGTGCGGCCTCGGAGGTGACGGCCACGAGCTGGTCGGGGTCGAGCCCGTCGAGCAGCGCCTCGCCGGACGGGACCTCACCCCGAGGGGGGAACGTATGGTCGATGCCCACCGACGGAAAACTAGGCCGGGGGTGTGACAGAGCGGTGGATGGTGTGGCGGACCGGCACCGGGGACGCGAGACGGCCCCGAGTAGCCTTCGAGCCGGAGCTCTCCGGTCTTCTCGGGGCCGGACCTCGGACCCCGCTCCTCCGGTCACCGGGCTCCTTGCGGTACCCGGTTCGCCGGTGAAGCGGCGACCCACCGGCGAAGCTGGCCTACCGGGCCCGCGGGCGGCGACCTGGGGTCGCCCTCTCCGGGACTCGGCTCGGCCGGCCTGCCGGCCCGTGCATTCTGCGCCCGGTGGACCACCGCGTCAACCCCTCGCCGTCCGTCACCAGAAGCCGGAAGGGGGGAGCGAGCAACGGGCCGCCAGTCCGGCCCGGGGGTTGCCGTCGTACCCCCTGGCTAACCTGCCGGCAGTGCTCATCGGTCTCGACCTCGACGGCGTGCTGTGCGACCTGGGCCCGGGCGTGGCCGCCCGCATCGCCCACCGCTTCGGCGTCCACACCCACCCGGCCACGTGGCGCACCTACGACCTGCGCCACCTTCGCCTGGGCGTTCCCGAGGCCCGCTTCAACGCCTTCCTCGACGAGACCTTTGCCGACCCGAGCCTGTACCTGGCCGCCCGCCCCGGCGCCGGCGCGGGGGCGGGGGTGGCCGCCCTGCGGGCCGCGGGGTGGAGCGTCGTTGGCATCACC
>DASZOE010000244.1:0-6912 GCA_035550945.1 Acidimicrobiales bacterium | reverse complement strand
ACCTCCAGCTCGCCGCCTTCATCGGCCACCCGGACGCGGCCCTCCTCCTCCTCGAGCGGGGAGCGGCGGTGGACGCCGTGTCCGGCAACGACGCCGGGCTCCGGGCCCTGCACTCGGCCGTGGCTGGCCGCCACCCCGAGGTGGTCGACCTCCTGCTCGCCGCGGGGGCCGACCCCGGGGCCCACCAGCAGGGCGGGTTCACCCCCCTGATGGCCGCCGCCCTCCACGGGAACGAGCCCATGGTCGCCGCCCTCCTGGCCGCGGGGGCCGACGCCACCGCCCGCAGCGACGACGGCAGGGACGCGGCGGCCATGGCCGAGGAGGGTGGCCACCAGGAGCTGGCCGCCCGCCTCCGCGCCTCCGCCGGCTGACTCGCCACGTTCTTGGCGCGGTTCGGGCCGGAGATGCGGCAGCGATGGCCCCGAGAACGAAGGTCAAGCCAAGTTCGGGGCGCCGGGCGCCGATCAGCTGGGAGGCGGGCCGGCGCCTGCCGCCAGACCGGGGGTGAGAGTGGGCGCGAGCCAGCCCGACGGAACGCTCGTTCTCGCCGGACGGTTCCGTTGCGATCGCCTCCTCAAGCGCGGCCGGGGCGTCGACACCTGGCTGGGGACCGACCTCGAGGGCGACGGTCGCCGGGTCGTCGTGAAGACGGTGGTCGCCGACGGGGTGCGGCCCGCGACCCGGGCCCGACTGGAGCACGAGGCGTCGGTGCTCCGCCGGCTGGAGGGGCCTCGATCCAGCCCCTCGTGGCCTCGGGGCGGGAGGGCCACTTCCTCTACCTCGTCCAGCCCTTCGTGGAGGGGGTCACCCTCCGGGAGCGGCTGGCCGCCGGTGCCCTCCCCGTCCTCGACGCCCTGCGGGTCGGCATCGACGTGGCCGCCGCTCTCGAGGTCGCCCACGGGCGGGCGTGGTCCACCTGGACGTGAAGCCGGCCAACGTGATGGTCGGCGGCGGCGGCGAGCTGCGCCGGACCGTCCTCGTGGACTTCGACAAGGCGTCCGACCTGAGCTCCCTCGTCGACCGCGTCGCGAACGCGGCCCGGTCAGGTTCCGCTTCGTAGAGCGACCCGCTCCAAGGTCTCGTAGCGGGCACCCTTGGGCGAGAGGTGGCTCTGCAGGAGGCAAACCTCCTCCACCGGCCACCTGCCCTCGACGGGTTCACCGGTCAGGCGCCGCAGGTCGACCCTGGCGCCCCGCCGCACCCGGGCCAGCGTCAGGTGGCCGGCGAACGGCCGGCCTGCGTGGCCCGAACGCAGTGACAGCTCTTCGGGCGGCTCGCCGACGTCGGCCGTCGCGGCCACCACCGCGGCGGCCACCTCGTCGAGGCCCCGCACGGGCACGTGCAGCACCCGCTGGCCGAAGCGGCCGACGGCCGGCCCCAGGAGGGCTTCGGCGGGCGCGGCCCGGAGCCGGACCAGGGCGTCGGCGGCGGCGGCCACGTCGTCGACGGCGCCGAGGAACCGCAGCGTCACGTGCCACTGGGGCCGCGTCGTCCATCGCAGCCCCGCCACCTCCGGGCGGTCGAGGGCGGCCACCCGCTCGAGCACCTCGTCGGGCGGCGCCACGGCCACGAACAGCCGGGCCATCCGCCTCGGGCTATCCCCGGACGAGGAGCCGGCGGCGCAGCATGTCCAGGACGGTGATCACCGCGAACTGGCGCACGTGCTGGCGGTCGCCCGGGAAGTGCGCCTCCCGCACGTCGACGCCGTCCTCGTCGGCCAAGGCGAGGAACACCGTGCCGACGGGCTGGTCGTCCTGGCTCGTGGGCCCGGCCACGCCCGTGAGCCCCAGGCCGATGTCGGCTCGGAGCGCCTTGCGCGCCCCCTGGGCCATGGCCGCCGCCGCCTCGGCCGTGACGACCGGCCCTTCGGGCACGTCGAGCAGTTCATACTTCACCTTGCTGTCGTAGGCCACGACCGAGCCGCGGAACCAGCGGCTCGCCCCCTCGGTCTCGGCCAGGCGCGAGCCGACCAGCCCCCCGGTGAGGGACTCGGCAACCCCCATGCTCCGGCCTCGTTCCACGAGGAGGTCGGCCACCACCCGCTCCATCGACTGGTCGTCGACCCCGAAGACGATCTCGCCCAGGAGGGCGCGCAGCTCCTTCTCCTCGGCGTCGAGCAGGTGCTGCGCCTCCTCGGCGGTGGGCGCCTTGGCCGTGAGCCGGAGGCGGATTCCCTCGATTCCCCCGGCGAGGAAGGCGATGGTGGGGTTGTCCTGGTTGTCGGTCCGTGACGCGATGCGCTCGGCGAGGGCCGACTCCGACGGGCCCCAGACCCGCAGCATCCGGCTGGAGATGACCGCCCGCGGCCCGGCCCGTCGCTGGAGGTCGGGCACCACCGCCCGTTCGACCATCTCCTTCATCTCGAAGGGCACCCCCGGCACCGCGTAGACGACCTTGTCGCCCACCGGGTGGATCAGCCCGGGCGCCGTCCCCCGCTCCTGGGGGACGAACGTCGCCCCTTCCGGCCGCTCGGCCTGGCGCAGGTTGCTCTCGGCCATCTCCCGGCGACGGGCCTCGAAGATGCCCCGGAGACGCTCCACCATTGCCTCGTCGCGCACGAGCCCGACGCCGAGGGCGGAGGCGATGCCCTCCCGGGTGACGTCGTCGGGCGTGGGCCCGAGCCCGCCGCACACGAGGACGGCGTCGTTGCGCTCGAGGGCCTGGCGCACCACCGCGGCGATGCGGCCCTGGTTGTCGCCCACCCGCGTCTGGAAGCAGCAGTCGATGCCGGCCATGGCCAGGCGGTCGCCGAGCCACGCCGAGTTGGTGTCCACGATCTGGCCCAGGAGGAGCTCGGTGCCGACGGCGACGACCTCACACCGCACGGACGACCTTCCGGCCGTCGAGCAGGTACTGGGCGCCGGTGACGACCGTCAGGACCACCGCGACCCAGAGGAGCACGGCCACCAGGTCGTCCCACGCATCGCCGGTGGCCGGGACCAGGGCGACGCCGACGGCGACGTCCTGCACCACCGTCTTCACCTTGGCCCAGGCGCGGGCGGGGACGGAGATCCCCTTGCGGCCGACGTACGACCGGTAGGCGCTGACCGCCAGCTCGCGGAGCGCGATCAGGGCGACGGGCAGCCACCACAGGCGGTCGTTGACGACCAGGGCGAACATCACGCCGAGCACCAGCACCTTGTCGGCGAGGGGGTCGAGAAAGGCGCCGGAGCGGGTGGTCCCGTGGCGACGGGCGACGACCCCGTCGGCCACGTCGGTGGCCGCGACCAGCACCCAGAGCACGAAGGCGGGCCAGGCCGGGCCCCCGGCGAGGACCATGACCAGGATCACGGGTGTGGCCAGCACCCGGGCGAGGGTGAGGGCGTTGGCCGGCGTGGCCAGCGCCGAGGGGCCGAAGCTGCGGTCCCCGTCGCCGGCGGCCGAAGGCAGCGGCGCGGGGCCGCGCCCGGCGGCGGGCTCCGTCACCATGCCGCCCCGTCTTCGCCGGCCGTTCTGCCACTGCGTTCGGGCACGCCGCCGGAGGCTTCGAGGTCGGGGCCGGCGGCGCCGGTGACCGTCACGGTGGCGAAGCTCCCGACCGGGAGCTCGGCGGGCACCGACACCACTCCGTCGATCTCCGGGGCCTCGCGATGGCTGCGGCCCACCCCGGGCTCGTCGACGAGGACCTCGACGGCGCGCACGATCAGGGCCGCCCGCCGGCCGGCGGTGACTGCGTCCTGGAGCTCGCTCAGCTCCCGGAGGCGCTCGGCGACCACCTGGTCGTCGACGACGCCGTCGAGGCCGGCCGCGTACGTGCCGTCCTCCCGCGAGAACGGGAAGAAGCCGGCCCAGTCGAGCCGGGCCTCGGCGAGGAAGTCGAGGAGGCGGTCGTGGTCGTCCTCCGTCTCGCCGGGGTAGCCGACGATGAACGACGACCGGAACGTGGCCTCCGGCTCCCGCGCCCGGATGGCCCGGATGCGGGCCAGGAAGCGGTCGCCGTCGCCCCACCGGCGCATGCGCCGGAGGAGGGGACGGGAGACGTGCTGCAGCGACAGGTCGAAGTAGGGCACGCCGGTGGCGCAGATGGTGTCGACCAGGCCGTCGTCGAGCTCCGACGGATACAGGTAGAGGAGCCGCACCCGGGGCACCCGGCCGGCGACCGCGGCGACCAGCTCCTCGATCAGGCGGCCACTGCGTTCCCGCCACGCAGGCGCGTCACTGCGTTCCCGCCACGCAGGCGGGCGGCCGATGTCCTTCCCATAGGACGCGAGGTCCTGGGCGACCAGCACGATCTCGGCCGCGCCGAGGGCATCGACCTCCTCGAGGATGGCTTCGAGGGTCCGCGACCGTTGCCGGCCCCGGAAGGACGGGATGGCGCAGAACCCGCACGCCCGGTCACAGCCCTCGGCCACCTTGACGTAGGCCCACGGCGCGCGGGCCGGAGGGCGGGGGAGGTTCAAAAGGTCGAGGCGGGCGACGTCCCGTGTCCTTCCCGGCGTGCCCAGGGTCACGGGGACCCCGAAGCCGGCGACCAGGTCGGCCTCGGGCAGGGCCTCGGCCAGGTCGGCGCCGTAGCGCTCGGCCAGGCACCCGGTGACGACCAGGCGCGCCCCGGGTCGTCGCGCCTCGGCCAGGGCCAGGACCGTGTCCACGGACTCCTGGCGGGCGGCTTCCACGAAGGCGCAGGTGTTCACCACCACCACGTCGGCGTCACCCGGGGAGTCCGCCTCCTCCAGCCCGTCGGCGACGAGCGTGCCCACGAGCTTGTCGGAGTCGACCGCGTTCTTCGGGCACCCCAGCGTCTCAACCCAGTAGCGGCCGGCCACGCAGTGCACTGTACGGCCGGCTCCCGGGGCCCGGCGACCTCGACTGCGCTCGGGCACGCAGCCGGGTTACGACTTGCCCAGCATCCGGTTCATCTTGGTGCCGCAGACCGGGCAGGCACCTTGGGCGGCCCGGCGGCCGTTGGCCAGCTCGACCTCCGTGCCCTCGAAATCTCGCTTCTCGCGGCACTTCACGCAGTAGCCCTCGTAGTTGTTCGCCATGGTGGTCCCTTCGTTCGCTGTGCCCAAAGTCTTGCCCGGATCTGTCCGGGCCTCGCGCACCCCCGGCCCCGGCGGGCATCCCCGGCGCCCGGATTCCGAGCTGCGGCCAGGAGACCTTGGAAAGAGAAAGACCTGGTGCCGTGCCGTGTCACCTTCCGGGCGGCGCGACGGTCCAAAGGGAGGTACGTCCACCAAGGAGGGCGCTACATGTACCAGTTCGCAACCGTCGCATTGCTCGGTCTGGTGGTGCTCAAGATCACCGATCTCCTCGCCGAGCTCGTCCCTGCCGTGGCCCGGTTCCGCAGCCTGACCACGTTCGTCCTGGCCGTCGCCGGCGTCGTCGCTCTCGACTACTCCGTCCTGGCCGGGTTCGGGATCTCCCTGCGGGACGCCGAGATGGGTACCTGGGTCACCGGGCTCATCGTCGGGTCGCTGGCCTCGGCCTGGCAGGCCGCCCTCGGCTGGCTGCGCTCGACCGAGCGGCTCGCCCCCGGCACCGACGCCCCCGAGCGGCCCCGCATCGCCGCCTAGAGCACGCCGCACCCCACCCGAGCGCCCCAACGAGGGGGCGCCGGACCGAGAGGAAACTACCTGCGCTCGCCCTCGCTGGACTCGCCAGCCGCTGGGAAATGAAGGAGCGCAGGTAGTTTCCGTTTGGGCCCGGGGGCGCGTCTCACGTCTCCTGTGCCACCTGGAACCCGACGAGTATGAAGGCGTTGGCCAAGAAGAGCCAGAACGCCAAGAGCACCAACGCCGCCAGCCCGCTGGTGGCGTATCGGTTCTCGAAGTCCACCCCGGAATTCAGGAAAATGGCGTACCCCACCGAAAGGGCGGCGATGGCGCCCCCGGCCGTGGCCGACCCCCGGGCGATGCTCGGCCAGCTGAGGGTCCGGGGGGCGAACAGCCGGAGGATCACGCCGACGGCCACGGCGGTGACGACGAAGCCGAAAACGAGGCCCAGGCCCCAGCCGAGGACCCGGCGCACGCCCCCACCGTCCACCACCGCGGTGCCCAGGTAGGCGGCCACCAGCCCGGCGAGGGCCAGGGCAGGAACGACGCCGAGCAGCCCGAGGGCCAGAGCCCGGCCCCGGATGCCCTTGCCCTCCTCGGCGCGCCGTGCCAGGCGGGCGAACGCCCGGTGCAGGCCGGAGCCGTAGGCGGTGGCCGGCCAGAGGAGGGCGAGCATGGCGCCCACCCCGAGCCCGGCGCCGAGGTCGGCGACGCGGCGGAAGGCTTCGTCGACGCCGAGCTTGGCGGGGAACTGGCGCGCCAGCGCGTCGGCGACCCGCTGCACCTGGGCCTCCTCCGTCACCAGGCTCAGGACCCAGAGGACCAGGGTGCAGAAGGGGACCACGGACACCAGGGCGTAGAAGGCGAGCCCGGCGCTGAGCAGGAAGATGTCCTCGGCCCGAAGCCGGCGCACGATCGCCCGCACCGGCTCGGGGAGGCGCTCCTGGACGGCGTCGGCGATCTGCGTCGTCCGCGGCGCCTCCATCGAGGTTGTCTTCCCCGGGGATCGTCCCCCGTACCCGCGGGCGCGCCGCTCGCTAGGACTCGCCCCGGGCCCGGCGCTCGTCGAGCTCCTCGGAGGTCATGAGCACGGCCCGGGCCTTCGAGCCCTCCGAGGGCCCGACCACGCCCCGGCGCTCGAGGAGGTCCATGAGCCGTCCGGCCCGGGCGAAGCCCACCCGCAGCTTGCGCTGCAGCATCGACGTCGAACCGAGCTGGGACCGCACGACCAGCTCCATGGCCGCTTCCAGCAGGTCGTCGTCGTCGTCGGACCCGACGTCGCCGCCCCGCCCCGGCTCGTCGTCGCCCTCGACGCCCTCGACGTAGGAGGGCGAGGCCTGCCGGCGCCAGTGGGCGACGATCTTGCGCACCTCGTCCTCCCCCGCCCAGCCCCCCTGGACCCGGCGGGGCACGTTGG
>DASZOE010000243.1:0-6526 GCA_035550945.1 Acidimicrobiales bacterium | reverse complement strand
GCCCTGGACCTGGACGGGCGGGAGCCCATCCCTCGGCGCTCCCGGAGGAGACGTCCCCCTCGTCGAAGGGTCGGCCTTCTGCATCTCGGAGCGCACCGGCGACATCGGGGCCGGGCCGGCCCCGACGGCGACGTCGGCGTCGACTTCGACCGCAACGCCATGCGCTTCGGCTACCGGCGGGGCCAGGTCCGCAAGGGCCTGCGGGTCAGCCTGAGCCAGCCCGCGGCGGGAGTGGCCAACCACGCCGCATGGGAGGTCATCGTGCCCGCCCGGGGCAGCTGGAGCGCCTGCATGGAGGTGGCGCCCGTCATCGAGGAAGAGGAGGTCGAGCCCAGGTACCTCTGCGGGCAGCCGATCGAGCGGGCCACGCCCCAGCGCCGGCTGGAGCAGTGGCGCCGGGACGTCCCCGCGGTGGACACCGACTACGAGGAGCTGAAGGCGGTGGTCGACCGCAGCGCCGAGGACCTCGGCGCCCTGCGCATCTTCGACCCCGAGTACCCGGAGCGGACCGTGGTGGCCGCGGGGGCACCGTGGTTCATGACCCCCTTCGGCCGCGACTCGCTGCTCACATCGTGGATGGCGCTCATCGTCGACCCCGACCTGGCCCTCGGCGTGCTCCAGACCCTGGCCCGCTTCCAGGGGACGAAGGTGGACGCCCGCTACGACGAGGAGCCGGGCCGGATCCTGCACGAGATGCGGTTCGGGGACGCCTCCTCGCTCTCCCTCGGCGGCGGGCGGGTCTACTACGGGTCGTCCGACGCCACGCCTCTCTACGTCATGCTCCTCGGCGAGATGCGCCGCTGGGGGCTGGCCCGGGAGATCGTCGACAGCCTGCTCCCGACCGCCGACCGGGCCCTCGAGTGGATCGAGCAGTACGGGGACAGCGACGGGGACGGGTACGTGGAGTACCGGCGGTCGTCCGACCGGGGGTTGGCCAACCAGGGGTGGAAGGACTCCTGGGACGCCATCCGCTTCGCCGACGGGCGCATCGCCCGGCCGCCCATCGCCCTGTGCGAGATCCAGGGTTACGTGTACGCCGCCTACCTGGCCCGGGCCCACTTCGCCGACGAGGCCCACGACCCGGCCACGGCGGCGCGGTTCCGGGCCAAGGCGTCCGATCTCAAGGACGCGTTCAACCGCGACTTCTGGCTCGACGACCGGGGCTGGTACGCCATGGGTCTCGACGGCGACAAGCGGCCGATCGACGCCCTGGCCTCGAACATGGGCCACTGCCTGTGGACCGGCATCGTCGACGAGGACCGGGCTCCGACGGTGGCCGCTCATCTCCTGTCGAGCTCGATGTTCAGCGGCTTCGGCATCCGCACGCTGGCCGACTCGATGATCGGCTACAACCCGGTCAGCTACCACAACGGCTCGGTGTGGCCCCACGACAACGCCATCATCGCCGCCGGCCTCATGCGCTACGGGTTCGTGGACGAGGCCCACCGCGTGATCCTCGCCTGCCTCGACGCCGCCGCCGGCCAGGGCCACCGCCTGCCCGAGCTCTACGGGGGCCTCAGCCGCCAGGAGGTCCGCTTCCCGGTGGCCTACCCGTCGTCCTGCTCGCCGCAGGCGTGGGCCGCGGCGTCGCCCCTGCTCTTCCTGCGCACGATCCTGCGCCTCGACCCCTGGGTGCCCCACGGCAAGGTGTGGCTCGACCCGGTCCTCCCCGAGGGCATCGGCTACCTGCGCGTGGACCGTATCCCGCTCGCCGGCCGGCGGGTCACGGTGGAGGTCGACGGGCCCGACGTGAAGGTGGAAGGCCTGGCCCCGGAGGTCGAGTGGGTGCAGGAGCCGCGCAAGCCGCTCACCGCATGAGCCGGCCCGCGGCATGAGCGGGCCGCTCGGGGGGTAGGAGGCCGCCGCGCCGGGTACGGCGGACACCCGGCGCGGGGCCTCTTTTGGCAAACCTACAGTGCCAATGTGGAATGTCAAATCGACCGGTAACCGTCGAAGAGCACATCAAGAAGCTGAATCCCACCGCCGCCACGCTGCTGGGATTCCTGCACCGGGGGCCCATGACGGGATGGGACCTGGCCCAGATGGCCGAGATGGTGATCGGGGACTTCTGGAACGTCACCCGTAGCCAGGTCTACCGGGAGCTGCGCACCCTGGAGGGGCTGGAGCTGGTCGAGCCCAGGGCCGCCGGGCCCCGCGAGAAGCGGCCCTATTCCATCACCGAGGCGGGCCGCACCGCCTTCGCCGCCTTCATCAACCGGGAGCCGGGGCCCGACCTCCTGCGCTCCCCGCTCCTGCTCATGGTCTTCTTCGGCTGCCACCTCGACATCGCCCGCAAGGAGCGGTTCCTGGCCATCCACCGCCTCCGCCACGAGCAGGCCCTGGACGAGTACCGGCGCATCCAGGGCAGCCTCGACGCCGGGGAGACCGGCCTGGCCGACGTGCTGCAGTACGCGATCCTCCACGAGGAGGCCGTGCTGCGCTGGTTCGAGTGGATGAAGGCGCGTACCGGGGAAGAAAACGAGCATGGGCGAACGCGAGGATGACGGCCGCTACGTGAACCCGTCCGGGGAGTTCACCCGCGACACCCGCTACATCTCCACCCGCATCACCGCCTCTGCGTCGGCGCCACACCGGCCTGGTGACGCCGGCGAGGAGTACCCCGTCGAGCCCGGCCGCTACCGCTTGGTCGTCAGCCGGGCCTGCCCCTGGGCCAACCGGTCGATCATCGTGCGCCGCCTTCTCGGCCTGGAGCCCGTGCTCTCCATGGGCATCGCCGGGCCGACCCACGACGAGCGCAGCTGGCGGTTCGACCTCGACCCCGGCGGAAGGGACCCGGTCCTCGGCATCGAGCGCCTCCAGGAGGCCTATCTCGCCCGCTTCCCCGACTACGACCGGGGCATCACCGTGCCTGCGATCGTCGACGTCCCCACCGGCGAGGTCGTCACCAACGACTTCGCCCAGATCACCCTCGACCTGTCGACGGAATGGCGGGCCTACCACCGTGAGGGCGCTCCCGACCTCTACCCCGAGCACCTCCGCGAGGAGATCGACGAGGTGGCCGAGCTCGTCTTCACCGACGTGAACGACGGCGTCTACCAGTGCGGCTTCGCCGGGAATCAGGACGCCTACGAGAAGTCCTACCGCCGCCTCTTCGACCGGCTCGACTGGCTGTCGGACCGGCTCGCGGACCAGCGCTACCTCGTGGGCGACACCATCACCGAGGCCGACGTTCGCCTGTTCACGACGCTCGTCCGCTTCGACGTCGTCTACCACGGCCACTTCAAGTGCAACCGCCAGAAGCTGTCGGAGATGCGGGTGCTGTGGGCCTACGCCCGGGACCTCTTCCAGACGCCGGGCTTCGGTGACACCATCGACTTCGAGCACATCAAGCGCCACTATTACGAGGTCCACACCGAGATCAACCCGACGCAGATCGTGCCCGTCGGCCCCGACGTCGGCGGTTGGCTCACGCCCCACGGTCGGGAGGCCCTGGGCGGCCGGCCGTTCGGCGAGGGGACACCGCCCGGCCCGCCCCCGCCCGGCGAGGTGGTGGCCGCCGACCACACCCCGCTGCCGCGGTCACCCGGCTAGCGGACGCCCACGAGGTCGACCACGAACACCAGGGTCTCGTCGGGCCCGATCACGCCTCCGGCGCCGCGGCTGCCGTAGCCCAGCTCGGGCGGGATGGTGAGCCGGCGGCGGCCGCCGACCCTCATGCCGGCCACGCCCTGGTCCCAGCCGGAGATCACCTGGCCGCCGCCGAGGCGGAAGGAGAACGTGGACCGCCGGTCCCAGGACGCGTCGAACTGGCGGCCGTTCGACCACGACACGCCGACGTAGTGCACGTCCACGTCGGCGCCCGACGTCGCCTCCGGCCCGGTCCCGACCTCGATGTCCTCGATCTCCAGGCCGGCGGGGGGCGCGCCCCCGGGGACGACGACTTCGGGCTTCTGGGGAGCTGGCATCACGCCAGGCTAGTGCCCGTCCCGCTACCAGCCCCGGTCGATCCACTCCTGGAGGTGGGGGCGCGCGGCGCCGATCGTGGTCTCGGCGCCGTGGCCGGGGAGGACGACGGTGTCGTCGGGCAGGGGGCCGAAGAGGCGGTCGCGGATGGACTCGATCACCGTCGGGAAGTCCCCGCCCGGGAGGTCGGTGCGTCCCGGACCGCCGGGGAAGAGGGTGTCGCCCGACAGGAGCACGGGTGAGCCCTCGACCAGGAAGCAGGTGGACCCGGGGGTGTGGCCGGGAGTGTGGATCGTCCGCAGGCGCAGCTCGCCGACCTCGAGCACGGCGTCGTCCTCGAGGAGGAAGTCGTGGGCCGGGAGCCGGTCGGCGTCCTCGGCCGCCACGCCCACCGGGTAACCCGCCGCCCGCATGGCGGGCACGGCCTGGATGTGGTCGCGGTGGCCGTGGGTCGTGAGCACCCGCCGCACGCCGAGGCGGCGGGACAGCTCGAGCAGCTGCTCCGCCTCGTCGGCCGCGTCGACCAGCACCGCCTGGCGGGTAGCCCGGTCGCGCACGGCGAAGACGTTGTTGTCCAGGGAACCGACGACGACGCTCGTGATCTGCACCCGGGCGTCCTCGTACCCCGGTCCCTCGGCCATCGACGAACCTCCTCGTTGGACAAGACTCTCGGCGTGTCGAGTATGCCCCCGGCGCCCGGCGCCCTGAACCGGAGTGGGCCGGAGAGGGATGACCCTGCGGTCGACCTGGAGGCCCTGCTCGCCGACGCGTCGTCTCCCGCCCAGGTCCGCCGGGCCATGGCGACGCCCGCCGGCTGGGACCCAGGCCTGTGGCGGGCGCTCGCCGCTCGAGGCGTCCTGGGCCTGCACCTGGCCCCGGAGTGGGGCGGGTCGGGTCGGCCCTTCAGCGCGGTGGCCGCGGTCGCCGAGGAGCTGGGCGCGGCCCTCGCCTGCATCCCCCACCTGGCGACGGTCGTGCTCGCCGCCACCGCCCTCGTCCGCTCCGGGGACGAGCAGGCGGCGTCCGAGCACCTCCCGGCGATCGCCGCGGGGTCGGTCGTGGCCACGCTGGCCGTCACCGAGGACAGCGGTCGCTGGGACGAGCGGGACGTGAGAAGCGTCGCCCGACCGGTCGGCGGCGGTCGGGACGGCCACGTGCTCGACGGCCGGAAGTCCTACGTGCCCGGCGGCTGCTCCGCCGATCTCGTCCTGGTCGTGGCGCGCGAGGAGCCCGGCCGCCGTGGCCCGGACGCAGTGGCGGGCACCGGGCTCTTCGCCGTCGCCGGCGACGCCCCCGGCCTCACGCGGGTGCCGCTCGTCGCCCTCGACCAGACCCGCCCCCTGGCCCGCCTCGAGCTGGCCGGCGTCCCCGCCCGCCGTGTCGGCGGGGTCGGTGACGGCTGGAGGATCGTCGAGCCCGTGCTCGACCGGGCGGCCGTCGCCCTGGCCGCCGAAGCGGTCGGGGGAGCCCAGCGCTGCCTCGACATGGCCGTCGCCCACGCCCGCACCCGGGTGCAGTTCGGGCGCCCCATCGGCAGCTTCCAGGGCGTCCAGCACAAGCTGGCCGACGTGCTGGTGACCGTGGAGGCGGCCCGCTCGGTGGCCGCCGCCGCGGCCTCGGCCGCGGACGGGGACGGTGACGACCTCGCCCTCCTGGCGTCCACGGCCAAGGCGTACTGCTCCGAGACGTTCGTCCGGGCTGCCTCCGAGAGCGTCCAGGTCCACGGCGCCCTCGGGTGCACGTGGGACCACGATGCCCACCTGTACCTCAAGCGGGCCCGGAGCTCGGCCCTGCTCCTCGGCGAGCCCGCCTGGCACCGGGAGCGGGTGGCCACGCTCCTCGGCCTCTGACACCCTCCCGGGCGCCACTGCGTTCGGGCACCCAGCCGGCGGTAGCCTCCGGTCGTGGGCGTCGTCCTCGGGTTCCTGGCCGCTGCGGCCGTCTTCGCCATCGCCGCCATCGTGATCGGCCGCGAGGCCCGCCGGCTGGCAGCCAAGGCCCCGGGCCGGGTGTTCGAGTTCGAGGACGCGGTCAGCTGGGTCTGCGACAACGTCCCCGACGACGTCGCCGCCATCCTCAGTCCCGACGACGTCCGGCGCATCCTCAACTGGCACCTGGAGTACTTCCGCAGCAAGGGCGTGTCGTCGAACGGTGCCTCGCCCAAGCTCGAGGGGCCCGTGGTCGTCAGCGGGGCGGAGACCGTCGACTTCGTGCTGCGCAGGGCGGAGGCCGACGGGCTCGACTACACGCCCAGCCAGGTCCACGCCGTGCTCGACGCCCAGATGAGCTACCTGGAGTCCATCGGGGCGGTCGGACCCGTCGACGAGGGCGGGTGAGGAGCCCACCCGCAAATAGCGCAAACCTCCCGCACCACGGTCGCCGAGTGTGGTTTCATGTGGCTACCGAGGAAAGGAGGTGGTCCAGCTGAACGACAGTTGTCACGGGACCTCGGAGGTGGCTGTCCGCTAGCCGGCAGCTGGGCCCGGCTGGCGAATCCCGCCGGCCACCGCCCGAGCGACGGCCGGGAGTTGGTCCCCCCCGGCGCCGTACGTCGATCTCGGGTCGCTGATCCAGCACTTTTCGACGAGGGGGCGCGCCCGAG
>DASZOE010000242.1:0-14446 GCA_035550945.1 Acidimicrobiales bacterium | reverse complement strand
GCGTTCGAGGTCGACGCCGGCAACCCGAGCGCGCCCGGAGTCCGGCGCCAGCAGCGTCGCCAGGATGCGCACGAGGGTTGTCTTGCCGGCGCCGTTCGGACCCAAGAGGCCCTGCACGGTCGCCGGACGGACGACGAGGTCGATGCTCCGTAGGGCTTGGACGACGCCAAAGGACTTCCCGACGCCTTCGACCTCGATCATGGCCCCGCACTTCCGTCGCAGCCCAGACGCCTTGCGTCGAGCTCGACGGCCTCGATGGACTCCGCCCGTGGGTTCATCCCAGACCTTCTTGGTTCTCTCCATGATGAACCGAGACGCGGCACGTCGACAATCGTCCGATCGGACGCTTCGGGATAGTCCGAAATGACCAGACGTCGGCCGCGCCAGTCCAAGGACGGGGATCGCAACGGGCGTCGGCGGTGGCGCTCCGCCGGCCCGAGACGCCGGCAACCTCGCCCGACGTCGGCACGGGCCTGCGCCGGGTAGCGCTCGGTCGCGGCCCAGCGGAACCACGTCGCGCGCCCACCCCCAATGGCCGGATGCAGTGCTGTTCGTTCTGGATCCGACGTCTTGCCCGACACGGTCGTTGGGGCCTACCGCCCTTCTAGGGTGGGTCCGTGCCCGAGGCAGCATCCCGAGCATCCCTCACGGCTCTGGCTCCAGGGGTGTACGCGTGGCTCGAGGAGCCGCACTGCATCGGCCGCCCGAACGCCGGCGTGGTCGTGGACGAAGACGGAGCGACAGTGGTCGACACCCTCATGGTGCCCTCCCAAGCGGCACGGCTGGCAGCGGCCGTCTCCGATCTCGGCCGTCCAGTTCCCCGCGTGGTGCTGACGAGCGGACACATCGAGTTCGCCGGCGGGACCTCCCATTTCCGCCTGGCCGCGGTGTACGGGAGCGCGCTCACCAGCGCACATCTGGACCAGCCGCCGAACATCGAGGCGTACAAGGCATTCATGCCGAAGTTCGGCGAGGAGTTCGAGGGCCTGGAGACCCGCCCCGTGTCTCACGTCGTCGACAGCCCTGTCATGCTGACCCCGGCCGTCGAGGTCATCCCCATCGGGGGCCACACTCCCGGGAACCTGATGGTGCGCGTCCCGGCTGCGGGCGTCCTGTTCGCGGGAGGTATGTGCTCCTTCGGCGTCACCCCCTTGGCCTTCCAGGGCGATCCCGCGGCGTGGGCCCAGGCGCTCAGCGCCGTCGCCGATCTGGCGGAGACGATCGTCCCTGGGCACGGCCCGGTCGGTGGTTCCGCCCAAGTTCAGGAACTGCAGGCCTACTTGGTGGCCTGCGTCGAGGCGGACGGCGAAGTGAGCGCCATACCGGCCGGCCCCTGGGACGGCTGGGCGGACCGGCACCTCGATGCGATCAACGTCGAGCGCGCCCACCTGCTGTCCCGTGGAGAGGACCGCATCCCGTCCTCGATGCTGCGAGCGATCGGCAGCGAGTAGTCCTCGGCCCCGTCACGTCAGGCCCAACCTCCAGCACCAGGCCACACCGACGCCGTCCCGTTCCACGTCCTTTGCGCCGCCGAGTCTGCGAGCGCCGCGGGGCGATGGCGAGGAGAAGCGGGACTCGGCGCCAAGATCGGGTGCGGAGTCAGCGAACGCCGTTCTTTCGGTGCGGGCGCGCTGGGCCGACCACGGGGCCTACCGGGCAGTTGGTGCTGGTTCTCCAGCAAACGTGGCGGGCGCTCAGCCGTCCGGCGGGATGAGAACCTCGACGCCTGCGACGGCCTCGCGCACGGGCGTCTCGCCGCCGATCACCTCGAAGGTGCGCCTTGCCGTACCCGGCCCATGGAGCACGTCGGCCAGCACCTCGGCGACGTCGGCACGGGTGATCTCGCCTCGTGGCACGTGACGCTCGATGCGGACCTTCCCGGTGCCCTTCTCATCACTGAGCGAACCGGGACGCACGATGGTGTGGTCGAGGGCGGCGGCGCGCAGTTCCACCTCGGCGCGGGCCTTCGCCCGAAGGTAGACGGCGAAGACGTCGTCACCGTCGGGCGGGTCGTCATTTCCGACCGTGGAGGGCCCCCGTCCGCGGCCCCCCGGCGGACGCCGCTCGGACGAGGAGGTCAGCAAGGTCCCGGTCGTCTGACGGGAGAGGAGAAGCAGAGTCCCTGTCCGGTCCGGCATCCTGCACTGGCTTGACGTCCGAGCGACAGCTCCGGACCGGGGATCAGGAGGACACCGGGGAGCAGGCAGCGGGAGGGGTCCGGACACCACCCCTCACGCCAGCGGCACCCCGGCCGTCCTACAGGTCGGGCAGCACATGCCCGAAATCTCGCACCACGGTGACTGGGATACGTTCGTTCCTCGGCTGTGACAGCGTTTCGTCGCCGGCAGGATCAGGGAAGGAGCGCGACTGAGAGGCAAGCCCGCGGATCGGCGTGAAGGGAGACAAGTGCAGGCCGCCGAGCTGACAAGCCAAGAAGAGGCAGTCCTCGGAGCGATCGCCACACTTGAGACGAGCGGTGAGACGACGTCGCTCCAGCACATCGCCGAGCGTGCTGCCTTGCCCGTGGAAATGACTCGGGCCCTGTTGACCCGCCTCCTGGGCGAGCTCGGCTTGGTCCAAGAGGTCGAGGGTGATGACCTCGGCCCGTACTATGTGCTCTCTGGGCGAGCCGGCACGGACGCGGATGACGCGGCCGCGGGAGAGCTGACTGCCGAGAACCTCGCCGGCCAGCTTGAGCGCTACGTCGGCGACCACTCGTTTCCTACGAAGACCGAGCAGGTGGTGGCGCACGCGGTGAATCGAGGTGCGCCACAACCGCTCATCCACGTCATGAATGGACTTCCAGCGGACGCGACGTATCTCACGGTGCAGGACCTCGTCGACGCCGTCGGCGAGGAGCTCGCAGATTCACGCGGGGGCTGATCCTCTGCTGAGGCCGCCATCGGTCATTTCAGTCTCGTCTTGATCCGCTCTCCCGAGTGCGCTCGGCGAACAACGGCCCTCCGCGAACAACCTGCGATGACCGGGTGGCGCGAGGGTCCACCAATGAAGAAGGGGCCTCCACGAATGTCGTGACCGTCTAACGGTCCGAGAATCAGGACGCCCTGATGGTCGACGGTACTGCGCTGTGATTCGGCGCGGCTGGTTTCAAGGTGCTCGACGTCGCCGACGACGGCGTGACTCGAGCGGACGGGACGGCAGCGGACGCCTGCTGCCGTTGGTCCGAACTGTGGTCCCGCGCCACGTCGGTTCACCGGCGCTCGGTGCTGGGATGGGGCCTCCGTCCACGGGCGGCCGCGAGTGTCAGGCATCGTGGCTCGGCGACGCCAGGGAAGTGGTGCTGCCAGGCCGCGCCCAAGTCGTCCCTCGTCGGCTGGCCTGCACGGGCCCCAACATGGTCGGAGACCATTGTCGCCAATAAGAAGGCCAGGTCGGCGCACTCTGCCAAGGAGGCGCCCCGAAGGAGGCCGAAGTGCAAGGCCGCCGCCATGCCGTCACCCGCGCCGGTGCTGTCCGTCACCGGAGACTGGTTCCTGAAGCCGATGCGGGCCTGGGTACCGATGACCTCTTCAAGACCATATCGCCCACTGGCAATGGTCAAATACTCGGGCCGGTGCTCACCCTTGAGCTCCGATCGGTAGCGCTTGACGAGCGTCACCATGGGCTGGTCGTACCCGTTCATCCCCTTCCATGCGTAGAGGCGGCTGAGGTTGGATCGGATGCCAGAGCCTTCTGTTCCTCCGGAGGGTGCCGCCGAGTTGTCGATCAGCTCGCGCAGGTTCTGCTCGTATAGGAACAGGATGTTGACGCGCGACAGGATCGGCCCCAGCCGGTCAAGCCCCAGGGAGGCGTACAACGCGCCCGGATTCAGCGAGAGCACCGTCTCTTCCGCGAGCATCGACGTGAAGCGCTCTTGCAGCGCAAGCTCAGCAGGCGACGTGAACGAGGTGAAGTGCACGATGCGTGAGTGCCGTATGGCGTCTTCGAGCCTTGCAAGAGCGCCTGGAGCGGCTTCGAGCGTTGCGGCCAGGAACTCGTTGACGCCGGGATGCACATAGATCGACCGGACGCCGCGTGGGTCGCTGAACACGATGCTGTGTCCTGAACGAACACCGTCGCTGGTCGGCAACACGAGGACGTTCTCGCAGTTCACGCCCGCGCCCGCGAGGTCAGCAACGAGTACCCGGCCTTCCTGATCGTCGGCGACGACGCCCGCGACCGCCACAGCGGCGCCGAGGCGGGCGAGGGCGGCGCTGGTGTTCGCGCCTGAGCCTCCCGGTTGCTCGGATGCAAGGTCAATCGTTACCTCGTGATCAGGAGCGACCCGATCGACCAGATGGATGCGGTCGAGGTTGTGAGCAGTCACGGATAGTGCGTCAAGGGGTAGGAATCGCGACCTGATGAGGCGGGCGCACAGTTCCTGGACCGCAGGTTCACCTAGAGATGTGTCAGTCAGTTCGGCGGATGTCGCTTTGTGCGTGGGACTCGTTCGACGCAACGCAACCTGTTCCCGTAGGTGGTGGATGCCCGAATGAGCGGGAAGAAGTTCGAGCATGCGATCCAGATGCTGACTGGCTTCTTCGTATCGCTCTTCGTCCAGCAGTAGCTGGCCGTACCGGTGCCCGAGCTCGGCCAGGGCGCTCGTATACCGTCGAAACAACTCGGCTGCCACCGCGCACGCACCGTCGTAGACGCGAACCGGGTTGTCCCTCCATTCCGAGAGCGCCTGATGCACCAACTCATCCCGCGCGGCGCTCCCGACCGGGGCCCAGTTGGTCAGAACGTGCTCGGCGATGCGGAGGAAACGCAGGGCGTCTACTTGATCGACGGAGAGCCTTGCGGTGTAGAAGCTGCCTCTTGCTCGCGGTACCACTTCCACATCTGCGGCGACATGGGCTCGCAGTGTTGCCCGCAAGCGGCTGACGAGTGATTCCACGCTCCTCTTGTAGAGGGCCGTCTCCGTGCTGGCGTACAACGCCACGACGAGCTCGCCCATCGAGACTCCCCGGTCGGCGTTCGCCGCCAGCGTAAGGAGGAGGATCTCCTGCTTCGGCTCGAGCGGGACCTCGATTGGCGCATCGTCATCGTCGGTCACGTTCAGCGGGCCGAGGATACGAATCTTCACTCGGCCCAACCCTACACACGGGACATTCGGCGAGAACGCAGGTTGTCCGAATCACGAGCTGACCGCGTGCCGTTCCTGATCGCCACGTGAGAAGCGCATGTTTCGATGCAGATTCCGTTCAAGTGCTCGACGAGAGGTAGGTAACAGATGGCGCTTTCGCTGATCGGTCTGGTCATCGTCGTGGGCTTCGTGCTCTTGCTCTCGACGAAGGGCGGAAGGAGAGAGCGGCGACGCCCGCCGCACCTGTCCTCCGCCCCGTTGCAGCGCTGGTCCGTCGTACAAGAAGGCCGCGTCCGGCGACCACTCGCGTGGCTGCTCCGCCCCTCGACCGACGATCGATATCGCCGGTGGCTCTCTGGCGGCGGCGGCTTCGGCGGCTTGGACGGCTTCGGAGACGGTGGAGGCGGTGGGTGTGGCGGCGACGGAGGGTGTTAGCTACTCGCGGCTTCCCCTCTGTGGGTGCACCGATCGGCATATCAGCGCCTCCAAGCGATCGAGCGACTCAGGTCGATCGACCTCGCCAGCAACAACGAGGGTGGCCGATACGCATCGGGAGGGGACGCATGGCGACGAACGGACTAGAGAGGCCTTCGAGCTTGACGCCGTTTGTGACGAGGAGGCTCGACGTTGGCAGGACTACGCAGACCGCTGGGGCACGGACCAGTACGACGAAGGCCCGGGCACCTCGACCGTCGACTGTGTCGCTCTGGCGTATGCGGTGGCCTCCGGGTCGGTAAGGGTGTGCCTGGTGCTCCTCGACCTCGGGTTGTTCGGTTGAGATCGGCCAGACTTCCCGGGGCGGAGGGCGCCCCACGCCCGACGCGTGGGGGTCCTGCGAATCAGGCCGGAGCCGCTGTGCGTCGCGCGGCACATCGACCTTCTCGTGCAGGTCCAACCGGGCATCTGTCGAGTGCTACCCATCATGCACCTCGAGGGAGTTGCTCGTGGGCGTGGGCCTCGTCGGACACGACGACCAGACCCGAGTCAACGAGGTTCCTACGGGCGACGCGACGGGGACGACCCCGAGAGGCGTGCCCAGGCGTCGGCTGCCGGCGCGGTGGGGGCGGTGACTGGACACCGGTGGTCCGGACCGAGCAGAACTACTCGCTCCACCTGGCCCCGGAGGCGGCGAACACACCCGTAGGCGCCGACCGCCACCGGACCGGAGACGTCATAGCCGGCATGAGGAGCGACGATGGCTTTGGGTCGCCCGGGTAGAACGTGCCGGCCACCGCAGGCTTCCGGACGCGGCGCGTCGTCAAGGCCGACGGATGGCCAGCCGGACGGGCATCCGTCGGGGACCCCAGCCGCCGGGCCCTCCCCGGTAGCGGCCCGGGAGGTGGCGGCCGCAGCTCTGGCACGCCCCGTCGGCCGTCAGGCGGTACTCGCCGATCTCGTACCAGTCCCGCTCGACGACCCGCGTCCCGCAGCCGGGGCAGTAGGTGCTCGATCCTTCGGTGTCGTGCACGTTTCCGGTGTAGGCGAAGCGCACGCCGTTGCCCAGGGCGATCCTGCGGGCTCGGGTGAGCGTCTCCGGCGGGGTCGGCGGACGGTCCAGCATCTTGAAGTCGGGATGGAAGGCGGTGAAGTGGACGGGCACGTCGGCGCCGAGGTCCGCGACCACCCAGCGGGTCATGGCGTCGAGCTCGGCGTCGGAGTCGTTGAGGCCGGGGACCAGGAGGTTGGTGATCTCGAACCACACCGAGGTCTCGTGGCGCAGGTAGCGGAGGGTGTCCTTCACCGCCTCCAGGTGCGCTCCGCAGGTGTGACGGTAGAAGTCCTCGTGGAACGCCTTGAGGTCGACGTTGGCCGCGTCCATATGGGCGTAGAACTCGGCCCGGGGCTCGGGACAGACGTATCCGGCGGTGACCGCCACCGCTTTGACCCCGCGCTCGTGGCAGGCGTCGGCCACGTCGATGGCGTACTCGTGGAAGATGACGGGGTCGTTGTAGGTGAAGGCCACGCTCGCGCAGCCCAGGCGCACGGCCGCCGCCGCCAGCGCCTCGGGCGACGCCTGGTCGGCGAGGGTGTCGATCTCCTTGGACTTGGAGATGTCCCAGTTCTGGCAGAAGCGGCAGGCCAGGTTGCAGCCGGCGGTGCCGAACGACAGCACCGAGGTGCCGGGCAGGAAGTGGTTGAGCGGCTTCTTCTCGATGGGGTCCACGCAGAACCCCGAGGACCGACCGTGGCTGGTCAGCACCACCTGGTCGTCGAGCCGGGCCCGCACGAAGCACAGGCCCCGCTGTCCCTCCCGCATCTTGCACGCCCGCGGACACAGGTCGCACTGGATCCGCCCGTCGTCGAGCGTGCGCCAGTACCGGGTGGACACCGTGAAGGCGTCCCAGGCAGGCGCTCGGTCGCCTCGCTCAGCGGGTCCCATGTCAGCGGCGCCGTACCTCGACGCGGCTGGACCGCACCAGCGTCCACCGCGCCCCGGCGCCCACCAAAGGAGAACCCTCGATGGGACAAATGTAGCCGCGGCCCGATTGCTCGATCCCGCGCCCGAGCACGACAGGATTGCCGCTGCACGCGAGGCGCCGGGGTCCCTTGGACACCCCTCACGACGGCCCACCAAGGGTGGTGGAGGGTCAACGCGACCGCGCAAGGCTTTGCGTGCTCGACCCGACGCCGAGGCGCGAAGCAGCTGCCTTCCTCTGATCTCCTCCCGGCCCCGTCCGATTCCGGCAGCGACCACACCTCATTGGGGATACTCGTCCTTTCGCCACGAGCGAGGCTCCTCGGGCTGCGGCTTCGGCGTCCTCTCGAGCAACATGTTGAAGAACGGGGCGACGAACGGATCGGGCGCCTGCACCGTGTAGGTGTGGTAGACGGTCCCGTTCTCCCGTGCGAACGCGATGTAGCTCGGAGCCTCACGCAGCCCGTCCTTCAGATCGGCCCCGATCTGCTGTGACCACTCCTGCAGCCACTCCGGTGGGTTGTCGACCGCCTCGGTGACCTCGGGGATCTGCTGCGCCTGTTGCTCGGTCAGCGCGAGACCAAAGTCCCACGGGAAGTCGGTCTCGTAGGTCGACACGTACGGGAATTGCCAGCCCATCCGCTCCCTGTAGGCGGCGAGGCGGTCGATCGGCGCGCGTGAGAAGCAGAGGAACGTCACATCGCGCTTGTTGAGGTGGATCAGCTGGCCGTCGAATCCATCGGCGAGGCTCGTGCACCCCGGGCAGGCGCCGAGCGTGTATTCGGGCCCGTACATGATGTTGTAGGCGAGGAGCTGCGAGCGGCCGTCGAAGAGCTCGGCGAGCGTCTTCTTGCCGTCCTCTGTGTCGAATACGTACTCCTTCTCGACCGCGACCCATGGGAGCTCGAGCCGCTTCTTCTTGATCTCCTCGTTTAGCTGCGCATGCTGGGCCTCGAGCTTCGCGAGCTCGTCGCGAGCCGCTTGCCACTCCTCGCGGGTTCCGGTCCTGTGCTCGGCCATCCTCTCCTCCTTACGCACTGCGCCACCGACGAGTAAGCGGCACTTCGCCTCCACCGGCCTCGCTGCTAGCTGGGTCGACACTAAGACCGTCGCGCCGGGCGAAACTCATCGCCCGCAGATCCGGGCCGCTCAGCCCCTCGCCCAGACCCAGGTCCAGCTCTCAGTGGCCATCGGCCTACAGGCCCTTGCCGAAGCCCCTCCCATGCCGACGAAGACCACGAGTGCCGCTGGCGCGCCTGGATCGATCGAGGAAAAAAGTCGCAGGTGCCTAAGCTGGCTGTCGTGGCCACCGATCACGAGAGGGCGTCAGCTGGGAGACGTGGCCCAAGCCCACGCCTGGTGGCCGCAGCAGTGCTCCTCGTTCTCCTCGTGATCTTCGTCTTCCAGAACACCGAAGAGACGGAGATCCGTTTCATAGTTCCCGAGATCGAGACACCGTTGTGGGTGGCGCTGGCGATCACGATGGTCATAGGCCTCGTCGTCGGCTTCCTGTTGGCTCGAGGCCGTAATCGCTAGGTTCCGGGGCGCCCACGATCCCGGCTAGCGACCGAAGCCGTTGTGTTCATCGACGCCGACCCTAGACTCGCCGCCATCGGGGACCGGCTGCCGATCGATCTGGGGCCAACGACCAACGGCGAGTACGCGCCGCCACCGGCTACACGGTTCGAGCGCGAGATCGTCCGTCGGACCCGCGAAGCGGTCGACAGGAACGCCCGCCGCACCAATGTCAGCCGCCGGGAGTTCCTGCGCTCAGCCTGCGCGATGGCGACCATGCTCCTGACCGTCGAGGGGTGCGCGAGGGAGCGGGCGGCCGTGGACGGAAAGCGTCCCGAGGCGGGTTCGGGTCGACGCTCCCCCCGGAGGCGACCACCGAGCCTGACGTTGCCTCCGGCGCGTTGGGACGCGAGGACGGCTTCATCTTCGACGTCCAGGGCCACATGCTGGACTTCGAGGTCGATCCTCTCAGCCGCAGGGAGCTCGGCTTCGCCGGGAACTTCCCCCAGGCGTCGTGTGGTGAGGCGGACCACGCCAAGTGCTTCGACGCCAAGCACTTCACAGACCTGGTGTTCAAGCGGAGCGACACGACCATGGCCGTCTTGTCGGCTCTGCCATTCGCGCCCGAGCACAGCCCGTTGTCGCCCGAGGTCATGGACAGGACGAGGCGGGCCGTCCACACGCTGTGCCATGCCACGCCCGAGCGTCTCTTCCTGCACGCCGAGGCCCACCCGACGCTGGCGCCGATGCCGGTTGCCCTCGCCGCCATGGAGCGCGCCGTGCATGAGCACCCCGTCGTCGGCTGGAAGGTGTACACGCACACTCCGGGGCAGCCCTGGTGGCTCGACGACCACGAACGCTCCCTCCCCGCCGTGGGCGAGGCCTTCATTCGCAAGGCGGTGGAGCTCGGCGTCCCCCGGGTCGCGGTGCACAAGGGACTCGCCGGCGGGTACACGAACGACCCCGCCGATGTCGGGCCCGCCGCCCGTCGCCACCCCGACGTGGCGTTCCTCGTGTACCACTCCGGTTGGGAAGTCGGGCGCCGCGAGGGTCCGTACGCGGCGTCGTCGCCACGGGGCGTCGACCGGTTGGTGGCTTCCGTGGAGGGCGCGGGCATCGGGCGGGGCGCCAACGTCTACGCCGAGCTGGGCACGACGTGGTTCCGGCTGATGCGGGAACCCGAACAGGCCGCGCATGCACTGGGGAAGCTGCTCGCCCACCTGGGCGAGGACAACGTCGTCTGGGGAACCGACTCCATCTGGTATGGCTCGCCGCAGCCACAGATCGACGCCTTTCGCGCCTTCACCATCTCCGAGGAATTCCAGGAGCGCTTTGGCTACCCGGCTATGACCGACGCAGTGAAGGCGAAGGTCCTCGGGCTCAACGGGGCGCACGTGTACGGCGTGGAGCCCGTGCGCACGGCCTGCTCGTGACGCTCTCGGCTCCCTGCCACGGCCTCGCCGACGTTTCGGCGCCCGAAGGACACCCGGTCGGACTCTTGGCTCAGGGAAGGCCAGGGCGGCTATTCCGCGAGAACCCCTCGCATGTATTCACCGAATATCCTGGCAGGGTACGTCCCGCCGTAGACTCTGGGAAGGGCGCCGACGTTGTACATCGACACCCGGGCCTGAGGCGCTCCCATCCACACCGCCGTGGACAGCTCGGGCGTGAATCCAATGAACCAGGCGTCGGCATTTTCGTCGGTCGAGCCCGTCTTGCCCGCTACTTGGCGGTCCGGGACCGCGGCGGCCGTGGCCGTCCCCTTGGTCACGACCTGGGTCAGCACGTCGGTGACCATGCGGGCGTTCTCGGCGGAGACGGCCTGCTCCGCCTTGTCGGCGTGGCGGTACAGCACCACCCCACCCCGGCCGACCACGCTCTCGACGAAGTAGGGATCATGCCGCGCCCCGCCAGTGGCCAGAGTGGCGTAGGCGGCTGCCATCTCCAGCGGCGTCACCGGCTCGCTCCCGAGAGTCAGAGACAAATGCGGGCCGAGAGGCTTGGTGATTCCCATGCGGCGGGCGACGTCGACGACCTTCTCCGGTCCGACGACCTTGATCAAGCGGGCGTAGGCGCAGTTGACCGACTGGATGGTTGCGTCGCCAATCGTCAGCGCGCCGGCGGCCTGGCCCTCCACGTTCGCGGGCGACCAGACGGCTCCGCCGCCAGCGGGGTTCTCGATGGGGCACGGATGGGCCCCGGAGATGACGTCGGTGGGGAGGATCCCGGACTCGACAGCGGCCATCAGCGTGAACATCTTGAACGCCGAGCCGACCTGGCGGCCATCACCATCGGTGGCCAGGTTGAACTTGGACTCGTCGAAGTTCGGGCCGCCGATGAGAGCCCGCACCGCCCCGGTTGCGGGCTCCACCGATACGAGAGAGGCCGTGAAACCCCGAGGATCAGGGGGAAGGATGGCGTCGATCGAGCCTTGGGCTAGTTGTTGGGCCCGCGGGTCCAGAGTCGTGTGGATCGACAACCCGCCCTCGAACAGCGCCCGATAGCGGTCCTCGGGAGTGTCGCCGAGCCACTCGGCCCCGAGCAACTCCTGCTTCACATGCTCGGCGAAGTAGTCGCTGCTCCGGGGAGGGGGATCCGGTGGCGGTGTGGGCAGCGGCTCGGCCTTCACCTCCTCCGCCTGCTCGGCGCTGATGTGTCCAAGGAAGTGCATCCGGTCGGCGACCACGTCGCGACGTTTGCGGGCCGCGGTCGGGTCGGTGAAGGGGTCGGCGCCGCCGGGGTCGCGGATGAGGCCTGCCAACAGCACCCCCTGGGCCAGCGTCAGCTGCTGGACGTTGGTGCTGTAGTAGTGCTCGGCCGCCGCTTGAAGGCCGTAGGCGCCGTTGCCGAAGTACACCCTGTTCAGGTACCGGTCGAGGATCTGCGTCTTGGTCAACTGCTTGTCGAGCTGCAGGGCCAGGGCAGCCTCCGTGAGCTTTCGGTTGAGGTCCTTCTCCGAGCTCAGAAGCTCGATCTTGGCGAGCTGCTGGGTGATGGTGGAGCCACCCTCCACCACCCGGCCCGCGTCCAGGTTCGTCACCGCCGCCCGCAGGATGGAGCGGACGTCGAGGGCCCCGTGCTCGAAGAACCGCTCGTCCTCGGCGGCGAGGACGGCTCGCACGACATGGGGCGGCACCTGGTCGATCGGTACGAGCACCCGGTCCTCGTCGGAGCGAAGGACGGCAAGGACCGTGCCATCCCGGGCGTACACAACCGATCGCGCCGCCAGGGGGGCGAAGGTCATCCTCGGAGCTGGAGTCGTGGTGACCAGGTCCGGCGCCTCGTCGAGGGTAACTGCGAGCAGGACGACCGCCGTGGCGACAGACGCTCCGCCCAACGCAACCGCCGCGACCCACCGCAGGACCATCCTCATGGCCCCCAGGAGCGCACGCCCGAGCCGGGCGGGCCACTGCCAGATGGAAGCCGGCCTTCGCCCGTCGGAGACGACGAGCTCGGCGGGCTCGTACTCGAACGGGATCCAGGGTTCGACGGGCATCGCTGGGTACGGCGGTGCACCGCGGTCGGCAGAAGGGGCGGGGGGCGCCTCGAGAGGGGCCATGCTCAGATGGTCCTCGTGATGGTCTCTTCGAGGACCGGCTCCGCATCCGCATGCGGCGGATCGGGATCACCCGGGCGCAGCCGACGCCCCCGTGCGGCCTCGGTTCCAGACATGCCGATGACGCTTCCTCCCGGAGCCTCGCGCTCCGTCGAATGGCGTATACCCCAGGCAGGCGCCGAACCCACCGGACGCCAGTCGCACGGAGGACTCCACGGCCGGGGCGACCGACGCCACGATCCATTCGTTCACATCACGCCCTTGACACGACCGCGTCCGCGGCTACCGCGCCATGGTCGTCTTCGACGCCCACTGCGGGGCTACGCGGCAGGTGCTCGTCGAGCCGCGCCCGGCCGATGCGGGGATGGGCACCGGCCGTCACGGCGACCGGCCTGGCGCGGCTGCGCCCCCACGACCTCCGCGCCACACCGCCGTGTCGCTCCGAATCGCCGCCGGCGCGGACCCCGATGACGTGCGGTTATGCGGTGGGCGATGAGGGTCTCGATCCCCCGACCTCTGCCGTGTGAAGGCGAAAGAGGCACTCTTCTGACCAGCGCCGAAAACGTAAAACTGCAGGTCAGCGGCCATTTTGGCTGTCCGCTGGTGACCGCGATTTGCCCCCGTTTCGCCACCTTCCGCGGGGTATCCGCGGGGTAAACGGGCTCAGATTGAGAACGGTTCTCATGTGAACACGCGGTTCTCACTCGGCGTGGGCCGGTGCGTCGGATCGCCCCGGGACTACACCCCGGGGTGGGTTCGCTCCGGCCGGCAGCGGCTACTTGGTAGGATTGGAAGTCACCAAGTAAGGAGAGCCGTGTCCGTCATGTCTGAGTTCCTCGTCTCGTCGAGCGGTCAGATGTCAGTCCCCGCCGCGGTGCGCCACCGTTGGGGGCTCGATGAAGGTGGACGCGTGACCGTCATCGACCTGGGCGACGCCGTCGTGCTCCTCCCCCCCGGCGGGCGCCAGCGTCTCCTCGCCGAGGCCCTCTCGGCCGAGGAGCACCGCAACTTCGTGGAGTCGCTTGGTGACGCCGACCTCGCCACCACGTAGTGGCGATCGTCGTCGTCGACGACCATCTGTTGCGGGACGTCCTGGCCGGTCAACGGCGGAGCGACCTCGACGGTGTCGCACCTGAGGGCATTGCCACGACTGGCCTGTGGCTGTTTCGACTCTGCTCGTCAGTCGCTGACCCCCGCGTCTTGGGGAAGCTTTCGGCACCCGTGGCTCTGCTCCCGGCCGACCTGCGGGAGTCCTTCCTCGCCCAGATGGTCGCCCTACCGCCGGCGATCAGGCTCTTGAACATGCGCGACCTCGCGTGGCCGATGGCGCAACTGCAGGCTCGTCACCGCAGCGAGGGCCGCAATCTGTCTGCCGCCATGGTCGAAGCCCTCGCTGCCGCACACGAGCTCGCGGGCTCCCTCGCCGTCTCCCGCCACGACGTCGGGCCCAATCTCAAGGCAGCAGCCGAGGCCGACGGCATCCCGTTCGACGTCCTCTGAGCCGCTGGGCCCGAACGCCGGGAGCGATGCCGACGGAGAACCGGGGCTCGGCGGCATACTCCTGCGCCGATCCGTTCTCTTCGTGCGCGGTCGAACTATCACAGCGGCGCCGTACAGGGCATGGACGACCTCCGGTCCCGCTGGACGGCGTAGTAGATAGAGCTGGTCAGGCCGTGAGCCGTGATTCGTCGTTCTGTCGCCGCCAGCCAGATTGCTGATCGAGCGCCGCACGGGGCAACGAGGATGTGAGTGAGCGGTTGAGGGTCCGCCACTTGCGGGTGGCCACCGACAACTCTCCGGGCGGGTGCCCGGACGAGGTCTGACCCTATTCACGGGCTGACGCCCCTCGGGGCTGTCCTTCGAATGATCTGTC
>DASZOE010000241.1:0-2004 GCA_035550945.1 Acidimicrobiales bacterium | reverse complement strand
GTTCAGCAGCTCAAGCGGGAGCCTGGCAAAGGCCTGTACGTGGGAGGCGTGACCCTCCCGCTGGCCTTGGCGGATCTGAGATTGATCGATGAGTACGATTTCGTCGTGCACCCCATCCTGGCGGGCCACGGGCCGACGTTGTTCGCCGGCCTGAACGAGCGGCTCGAGCTAAAGCTCGTTGGGCGCCAGGAGTTCCGGGCGGGGGCGGTCGCCCTGCGTTACCAGCCCAATCGAGTCACGGCTTGAAGGTCGAATGCCCCTGGGCACGCGGGCCTGGCAGCTCCGCCACAACGCCGAGGGCGAGACAGGCGTGCCCTCGAACGCCGGGCGGGGCGACCTCTGATCAGGGCAGCCAAATCTAGGCGACGAGTTCGGACAGGTGCTGCAGCGAGTTGTCGAGGTGGTCCTGCCCGAACGGCGGGAACTGGAGGTACTCGCGCACCTGGGGCGGGACCGCTGACCAGTCGTACGTCAGGGTCACCGCCGTCCGCGGCGGGCCGGTCGCCTTGAGGTCGTAGCGCCAGATCCAACCGCCGAAGCTGAGCTCCCCGGTCTCGGGCGACTCCGTCCCGGGTCTCCACGCGATGGCCCGCGGCTCGTCGAACACCTCGACGAGGTTCGCGATCTTGTAGTCCTTGTCCGGGTGGCCGTCGTGGTACATCGCCATCCGGAACACCTGGCCGGCGGTGGTGATGCGATCGCCGTCCATGGACCCGCGCACCCAGCCGGTGCCGTCGATGGCGGCGTGGGCCGACGGGTTGGCCAACACCGCGAACACCGCCTCGGGGGCGGCGTCGATCGTTGTGGACGCGGTGACGCGCTCGGGTTCCATACCAGTGAGACGGCTCGCCAGGCCGGAACTCATCGCCTCTGCTCGAGGCGCGACGGGCTCAGTACTCGCCCTTGATCACGAAGTATGAGCCGCGGATCGTCCCCGCCAGCCTCGACTTCTGTCGCGCGAACTTGAACGAGCCGAGCTCGGCGGGCACTTCCATCCCTTCGGAGAGCTTGAACCCGACCACTCGCTTCTTCGGTTCATCGAGCGGGTACAAGACGTTGATCGAGAGCCCGCTCTCGTAGAACACGTAGGTCCACCGGATGTTCTCGACCTCGAAGGTCGTCGCCTCGAGTGGGGGCGAAGCGATGACGATGTCGCGCTCCTCCTTGAGGATCCGGTGCACCCAGTCGATGGCCTTCTTGGCCTTGGCGGCCGGTTCGACCGTGAAGACGTGGTCGTACCTGTTCTTGAAGTAGCGAGCCTCGTTCGCCCGCAGGCCAGCGCGCGCAGTCGCCACCGGCGACGACTCCAGGCCGACGGTTGAGACGTTGACGAAGTTCACTTCGTAGGCCATGTCCGCTCTCCGCTAGGTCGCCGGAGCCCGGTGACGGGAGCCGCAAGACTATCCCGGTCGACATGTTTGCTCTGCCGCGATGAGTCGGCGGTCGGCACGCGGTCTGCATTGCTGATCGTCGCCGAGAGGAGACCCAATGCCCAAGGTCATCGCCGATATCACGATGTCGCTGGACGGGTACGTGACCGGGCCCGGCGCCGACGAACAGCACGGGCTCGGCGACGCACCTGAGCTGCACACCTGGGTGACGGAACAAGGACGCGGTCGACACCCAGATCCTCGAACGGGCCACCGTGCAGAGTGGAGCCGTGGTCATGGGGCGGCGACTGTTTGACGTCGTCGACGGCCCTGGGGGTTGGAACGAGGACATGGGGTACGGCGCGGATCAGACGGGGAAGCCGCCGTTCTTCGTCGTCACCCACGCGCCGCCGCAGAACGTTCGGCTCGAACGAGAGCTCGGGATGCGCTTCACCTTCGTCGACGACCTGGCCACGGCAGTCGACCAGGCTCGGGCCGCCGCGACGCATGGTGACGTCGTGATCATGGGCGGCGGCGACGTCATCGGCCAGGCCCTCGAACAGGGTCTCGTCGACGAGTTGCGCATCCACCTCGCGCCGATGCTGCTCGGCGGGGGGACGCCGCTGTTCAAACC
>DASZOE010000240.1:0-2650 GCA_035550945.1 Acidimicrobiales bacterium | reverse complement strand
CCCCCTCACCGTTGCCGTTGCACGCCCCCCCCTTCGGCTGGGAGGAGGTGACCAGGGCTTCCCGTCCCCCTTCGCGTACCGGCGCGGCCCTGGATATGTCCAGATGAGCTACCTCTACGACACCCTCCTATGGAAGGACTCGACGGGCGAGGTGCTGCCCTGGCTCGCCGCCAGCCTCCCCCGGCGGTCGCCCGACGGCCTCACGTACACGTTTCAGCTCCGCGAGAACATTCGCTGGCACGACGGACGCCCTCTCACGCCCGAGGACGTGGCGTTCAGCTTCGAGTACTTCGCCTCCCAGCGGTCCTCGGGGCGACTCTCCCAGCAGATCATCGTGGAGCCGGTTCCCGAGATCACCGAGGTCCGCCCCACCGGTCCCCGTAGCGTCGATTTCCGCCTCAACGCACCGGTGGCGACGTTCCTCCAGTTCGGCGGGGCGGGCGCGGTCCCCATCGTGCCCCGACACGTCTGGTCGCAGATCGACAACGCCTCGCAGGCCTCCGACCCGGCCGTGTTGGTCGGGAGCGGACCGTACCGGCTGGAGTCGTACTCCGCCGGAGAAGGGACGTACCTCTACACCGCCAACGACGACTACTTCCTCGGTCGACCCTTCGTACGGCGACTGGAGAACCGACCCGTGGGTGAGGGACCCGCCGGCGAGTTGACCGCGCTCCAAGCCGGTGAGCTCGATGCGGCAAACGCCAGCGGGATCCGACCCGAGGCGCTCGAGAGCTTCCGGCGTGAGCCGGCCTTCGAGATCCTCGAGCAACCGCCGGGGGTCTCCCAGACGGCGCTCAACTGGAACCTCGGGGCCGGCGGGGCGCTGGCCGACGTCCGGTTCCGCCAGGCCTGCTGCCGTGCCATCAACCGGTCCGACCTCGTCCAGCGCTTGTTCGGTGGGAACGGGACTCCGGGCAATCCTGGGTGGATCCCGCCCGAGAGTCCGTGGCACGTGCGTGTCGAGCAGTATCCGTTCGATGTGGCCGCCGCCAACCGCCTGCTGGACGACGCCGGGTACCGCCGACCGTCCCCCGATGCCATCCGTCAGACCGCTGACGGCCAGCCTCTCCGCTTCACTCTGCTCGCCACCACGCCCCCCTCTCCCATCGCCGAGGTGGTGGTCAGCTCGCTCCGCACGGTGGGCATCGAGCTGCAGACCCAGGCCATCGACACGCCGGCGTTCAACCAGCGGGTCAACCGGGGTGAGACCGAGATGTACCTGATCGGCGCCGGCGGCATGAACAGCGACCTGGCCCCCGACTACCTGCGGCTGATCTACAACTCGAAGTCGAACCTGACGCAGCGCGCCCGTGGCTATCGGGACGCTCAGGTGGACGAGCTCACCGAGCAGCAGCTGCACACGCTCGACGAGGACGAACGCAAGAGGATCGTCGGTCGCATCCAGGAGCTGGTGGCGCGAGACGTCCCGTTGCTGCCCCTCGTGTACCCGAGCTCGTTCGCGATCACCAGGAAGTCGACCTTCGACCAGTGGTACATCACGCCAGGCGGCGTGGCGGGGGTCATCCCCACCATCTACAACAAGCACGTCTTCCTGACTGGGCGCAAGGAGGGGTTCCAGATCCGGCCGATCCAAGAGTGACGCCCGGGTCAACCCGACAAGACACGTGCTCGGTCATCACCGCTTCAGGGGCCAGTAGAGGTCGGTTCGGTAGGGCAGCTCGAACCGGGCCGGCCCGACCACGTCTGGATGGGCGGCGGTGATCGTCCCTACTTGGTCCGGCGCGGCTTGCCGCTCCGTGGGCGACAGCGAGGCGATGAAGCTGAGGAGGCGGCTCCAGCTGGGACCCCTTCCCGTCCACCAACGAGGCGAGCTGCCGCGTGCTCCCTCACGCGAGCGCGACGGATCGACGGCTCGGGGTGCGCTCGCCGACGGCCCGGGTTTCGCAGAACGCGCGCAGAGAGGGAGCTGGCGACCCCGTCGTCCCGTGCCCGCTCGGGGAACCCTCGACTGGGCCCCCGGTGAACGTTCCCCCAGCTGAGATCGCGGCGGCTCGGCCTGGCACGTGGGCCCTCCCAGCGCCTGTCTCGCAGGGGGGTCCGATGATCCGTCCCGGTGACGGGGGGGGAATGCGGCGCGCCGCGCGAGGCCGTCACCGCCGACACCCTCGCCACCCTCGCCACCCTCGCGATCATCGGCCCACGGACGAGATGTCGCTACATGGGAGCACCCGAGCCGGCCGCCGTCGTGGGAGTCGCGGCAGAATCCGTCACACGACGGGATCTCTGTCGACGACGACGCCCGAGCCAGCCCTTGGGAGGCAAGTGTCGTTAGCTCCCATGGCCCCTGGCGGGGCCGCCCTCGGCGCATGAGAATCGGTGCATCGCCCGTCATCGCTCCACCTTGGCAGGGCCTTCTTCGACAGACCGACCCGCCGGCCGCCGGACCCCGCCCAGTTGGCGGCGATGAGAGGTTCCGATTCGGTAGGGGGTCACAGCCACCACCGCGCGGGACGCTGGCGAGACACTGTCGTGCGGACTCGATGCGGACTCGGATCTCAATCGCAGTTTGAGCGATCAGGAGCACAAATGGCCGCTGACCAGCACTTTACGGTGGAGACGACCGGACTCGAACCGGCGACCCCCTGCTTGCAAAGCAGATGTCGCTCTTCACCTGACCAGGGCGTTTGCG
>DASZOE010000239.1:0-1670 GCA_035550945.1 Acidimicrobiales bacterium | reverse complement strand
CTACCCACGACCCTGATTCCTCGGCGACCCGGGCGACGAAGTCGTCGTAGACGTCGGCCGCCACCAGGGCCACGCTCACCGCGTCGCAGCGCTGGCCCGAGTTCTTGAACGCCCCCTGGGCGGAGCGGGCCGCGGCCAGCTCGAGGTCGGCGTCGGCCAGGACGACGGCCGGGGCGTTGCCACCGAGCTCCAGGTGCAGCGGCTTGGGGCCGGCCTTCTCGGCGATGCGCCGCCCGGCCGCCGACGACCCCGTGAACGAGATCATGGAGATGCCCGGGTGGGAGGCGATGAGGTCGCCGATGTCCTTGCCCGGCCCGGTGACGTAGTTGAGGACGCCGGGAGGCAGGCCCGCCTCCTCGAGCACCCGGGTGAACAGCAGGAGCGGGATCGGGTCGTCCGAGGGGGCCTTGGCCACGACCGTGTTCCCCGCGGCCAGGGCCGGGATCACCTTGGAGGCGGCCAGGAACAGCGGGTAGTTGAAGGGGCCGACGGCGGCCACCGTGCCCACCGGCTCGCGTAGGACCACCGCCGACTTGCCCGCCGTCTCCCCGATCCAGTCGCCGGGGATGAACTCACCGAAGATGCGGCGGACCTCTTCGCGCACCAGCCCGAGCCGGTCCCGGGCGGCCTCGGCCTCGGAGTGGCCGGCCTCGGGCGTCTTGCCCAGGTCGACGACGATGGCCCCGACCATGTCGTCGAGGTGGCGCTCGAGGATCTCGCCCGCCCGCTCGCAGATCTCCAGCCGCTCGGCGGCGGACGCGGAGCGGAAGGTGGCCCGGGCCCGGACGGCGGCGTCCACGGCGGCCTCGACGTCGTCGTTGCCGCCCTTCTGGGCCCGCGCCAGCAGGCTCCCGTCGATGGGCGACTGCACGTCGAACGTCTCGCCCCCCGCCGCCTCCCGCCATTCACCGTCGATGAGCAGGCGGAGGGTGGGGACGTCACCCTCGTCCACCGCTGACTTGAACAGCTCGTTGGTGGCCAGGGTCGCCGGCTCACCGACCGATGGCATGTCCTGCAGGAAACCCATCCAGCGTCTCCTCGTCGAGTCTCTTTCCAGGGGACTTCCCCGGGAGGGGAGTCGATATGCGCGCGCCTGCCACCACACGCCCACGAACAGGCGCGACAATCCCCTCACGACAGGGGCAGGGGAACCTCGGCGACGGTCTGGTCGCAGATGGACCTGGTGGGCCAAAGATCGCCGACCCCGTCCCGGCCGCACCGAGGGTGGGGTGGACGAGGCCCCCTCCGCGCCGTCGGAAGCTGAGTCGAAGCCCGGGGTCGAGCGGCGCGCCCCTTCTGCGGAGTCCGAGGACCGGGAGACACCCGTGACCACTGTGGAGATGACCGACGTCTACCGCTCCCTGGTCGCCAACCTCAAGGACAAGCTGGGGGGGACGATCACCGAGGCCAACGCCGACGCCATCGCCCATGCTGCGGCCCAGGTCTACCGGCGGGAGGTCGAGCCTCGCCTCTGGGAGGAGAAGTCGGCCCACCAGCTCCTCGACAGCCTGGGGGTGCCCCGTTCCGGCGCCTTCGTTCCCTACTCGCTCAGCGACCGCCTCCTCCTCCTGCACGGGAGCGACGCCGAGAGGCCGTACCGGGCCCAGGCCCACGAGCTGCTCGACGAGCTCGCCGTCCCCCGCGTGGACGAGGCCGGCGTCGAGCTCTCG
>DASZOE010000238.1:0-3336 GCA_035550945.1 Acidimicrobiales bacterium | reverse complement strand
CCGAGTCCGGGTCACCGGCCGCGACCGCGGCCCGGGCGGCGTCCACGAGCAGGGGATGGGGCAGCCCGACGTCGGCCAGCCCCCGGGCGATGGCGTCGACGGAGGGTGGCCGCACACCCCCGAGGATAAGCCCCGCCCAGGACCCCGGAGGAGGGTCGAGAGAGCGCGGCGCGATCGCGCCCGTGCCATGCTGGCCGGCCCATGCAGTACTCCGCGAGACGGGTCCCGCAGGCCGTCGCCGTCTTCCTCACGGTCGTCCTGCTCGTGCCGGTGGTCACGGCGGGAAGCACGCTGGGGACGCTCCTCTTCCTGCCCATGCCCGCTCCCGACCTGCCCGAACCGCGCACCGCGGTCGGGTCCCGGGTCACCCACATCTACGACGTGGAGGGCAAGGAGATCGGCGTGCTGCGCCAGTTCGACACCAACATCCCGGTCCGCCCCGACGACATCCCCGAGGTCCTCAAGGACGCGGTGGTGGCCCAGGAGGACCGGCGCTTCTACTCCCACGGCGGGGTCGACCTCAAGGCCGGCATCCGGGCACTGTGGGCCAACCTCACCGGCGGCCGGACCGTGCAGGGCGGGTCCACGATCACCCAGCAGTACGTCAAGAACGCGTACACCGGCGGCGAGCGCACGCTGGCCCGCAAGCTCCGGGAGGCGGTCGTGGCCAGCCGCCTCGACAAGGAGCTCACCAAGGACGAGATCCTCTACCGGTACCTGGAGAACATCTACCTGGGCGGGGGTGCCTACGGCGTCGGTGCCGCGGCCGAGTCGTACTTCAAGAAGCGGGTCAACGACCTCACCCTCTCGGAGGCCGCCCTGCTCGCCGGGCTCATCGCCTCCCCGTCCTCGGACGAGCCCCGCGGCAACCCGGCCGACGCCGAGCGCCAGCGGCTCGTGGTGCTCGAGAAGATGCGCGACCAGGACCGCATCACCGAGCAGCAGTACGCCGAGGCCCGGACCCAGCGCATCGTGCTCGTCGGCAGCGACGGCCAGGCCCCGCCGGGGCCGGCGACCGCGATCCACCCCCTCGAGGCCCAGTCGGCCACCGAGCCCTTCTTCGTGGACTACGTGCGCCGCTACCTCATCGCCCGCTACGGCGACGACCTCGTGTACCGCGGTGGGCTGCGGGTGGAGACGTCGTTGGACGTCGCCACCCAGGCCCGGGCCGAGGCCTCGGTCGCCAAGGCGCTGGGGGGGACGTCGCCTCCGCTCGAGATGGCGCTCGTCGCCGTCGAGCCCGGTACCGGGCTGGTGAAGGCCCTGGTCGGGGGGCGCGACTTCGAGCAGTCCAAGGTCAACCTCGCCCTCGGCGGCTGCGCGGAGCGGGGGCCCGACGAGCGGGCGCGGCGCGACACGCCCGTCTGCATCGACGGGGGTGGCTCCGGCCGCCAGCCCGGGTCGTCCTTCAAGCCCATCACCCTGGCCAAGGCCTTCGAGATGGGGATCGGCCCCAGCCGGGTGTACTCCGGCCCGGCGTCCTACACGTTCCCGGGGTGCTCGGGCAGCCAGTGCACCGTGAAGAACGTCGAGAGCGGCGCCTACGGGGCCATCACCCTCCGTCAGGCCACCCATCAGTCGGTGAACACCGTCTACGCCCAGCTCATCGGCGACGTCGGGGTGACGGAGACGGCGGAGATGGCCCACCGGCTGGGGGTGACGATGGTGAGCCCGGACGGGAAGCGGCCGGACGGCTCGCCGTACGGGGCCAGCCTCACCCTCGGCTCGGCCGAGGTGTCGCCCCTGGACATGGCCGCCGCCTTCTCGGTGTTCGCCAACCGGGGGGTGCAGCAGGCGGCCACGCCGGTCGTGCGGGTGCTCGACGCCGAGGGTGGCGTGCTCGAGGACAACGCCCGCCGGCGGGGGAACCGGGTGCTCGACGAGAAGGTGGCCGACAACGTCAACGACGTCCTGAAGGGCGTGGTCGCCGGGGGCACGGGGAGGTCGGCCGACATCGGCCGCCCGGGCGCCACCGCGGGCAAGACGGGCACCAGCGAGAACTTCGGCAACGCCTGGTTCGTGGGCTACACCCCGGCGCTCTCGACGGCCGTGTGGATGGGCTACTCCGACGCGCCGCGGCCGCTCGAGCGCGTCAAGGGCGTCAGCCGGGTGTACGGCGGGACGATCCCGGCCCAGACCTGGAAGGACTTCATGGGCGAGGCCATGAAGGGCGTGCAGACGCCCGACTTCCCGGTGCCGCCGGCCATCGGCGACGAGATCGCCCCCGGCCCTCGCAAGACCCCGGACGAGCCCGCGGGCGGTCCCTTCGTGGTCGTGGGCGCGCCGCTTCCAGTGTCGCCGACGACGACCGTCCCGCTAGCTCCGGCGACGACCACGGTGACGACCCGGCCCGGGCTGCGCATCGGGCCGCCGACCACGCGCTCACCCGGGCTGGGTGGTTGAGCTCCCTCCCCCGGGGGTGGTGGTCGGCGGAACGGCGGCGTCGCCACAACGGAGGACACCGGCGCACACGTCGCGGACGGGAACGCCGAAGAAGGCCGTGTCGGTGGCCTTGCCCCCGCCCGTGAACGCCGCCGAGGACACCGCGACCACGTCGCCCTTGGCGTTCACCAGCGGGCCCCCGCGAAACGGGTCCTCGATGAAGACGTTGTGCTGCACCGCCGTTCCGGTGACGGCGGTGACGATCCCTGCGGCCACCTTGCCGCCGCCTCCCACCGCGTAGATCCGGTCGCCGGGCCGGAGCGGCTCGTCCGCCCACCTGGGCGCGGGAGCCGAACGACCGACGGTGAGCAGGGCCAGGTCGCGCGCCTCGTCCCACGTCCAGAGTGACGCCGCTCCGTTGTAGCCCCCACCGACGACGGTGATCTCGGGCCCGGGCTGACGGGTCGAGGCCTCGACCACCGTGAGGGAGGTGACCAGCAGGCCCCGGCCGCCGGGCGAGCCGACCAGGAACGCCGCGCCCGTGACCGGCTGGCCCGCGCTGTTGAGCGTGTTCACGGTCCACACCGCGGGGCCCACGGTGCGAGCCACGGCCTCGGGCGAGAGGTCGGGCCGGGTGGTGGTGGTGTTCTCGATTTCCGGGGGCGGGGCCAGCTCGGCGGGACGGACCGTCGACGGCGACGTGGGGCCCGACACCCGGAGGCGCCCGGCGTCGTTGTTGGCCCACACGTAGGCGCCGGCGACGCCCGTCAGGACGGCGATGGTGAGGGCGATGACCACCACGCCGAAGGCGCTCGGCGGCGCGAAGTGGCGACGGAGAAGGGACGGCCGCCCGCCGCCGGGCCGGTGTTCGTCAGGGCGCGGCCGCCGGTCGACGGGCCGGCGTCGCCGCTCCCCGGGTGGCGGTCCCGGGTCGGGGGTCGCCTCCTGCTCGGG
>DASZOE010000237.1:0-3975 GCA_035550945.1 Acidimicrobiales bacterium | reverse complement strand
GGGCGGGCTTGCCCTGGGGGACGTAGCGGTCGGGCACTCCCAGCACGACCACACGCGGCGACGGACGACCGCCGCTCCGCGCTGCGATCGCCGACGCGATGGCCGTGCCCGCCCCGCCCCCGCGGATGCCGTCCTCGGCCGTGCCCACGAGCGGGTGGCCGGCGGCGTCGGCGATCATCGCCTGGTCGAGGGGCTTGACCACCCGGACGTCCCACACCGTCGCCCGAAGGCCGTCGGCGGCGAGCAGGGCGGCGGCCTCCTCGGCGGCCTCGACGAGCTTGCCCACGGCGAGGATGCACACGTCCTCACCTTCCTGCACGAGCCGGGCCGACAGCCCGGAGCCCACCTGGTCGGGCGGCACCTGGCGGGCCGCGCCCTTGGCGTAGCGCAGGGCCGCGGGGCCGTCGGTCTTGCCCAGGGCGGCGCCGAGCATGACCTCCATCTCCTGGGCCGACGACGGCGCGAACACCGTCATCCCCGGCACCTTGGTGAGCAGGGCGATGTCGAGGACCCCGTGGTGGGAGGGCCCGTCGTCGCCGGTGATGCCGGCCCGGTCGATGCAGAACACCACCGGCAGCCGGTGCAGGCCGACGTCGAGGTTCACCTGGTCGAAGGCCCGGCTGAGGAACGTCGAGTACACGGCCACCACCGGGCGGAGCCCGCCCATGGCCATGCCCGCGGCCGCGGTGACCGCGTGCTGCTCGGCGATGCCCACGTCGAGGAACCGGTCGGGGAAGCGGGCCTGGAAGGGCAGGAGCCCGGTGGGCCCGGGCATGGCCGCGGTGATGGCGACGATGCGGTCGTCGTGCTCGGCCGCGGCCACCACCGCCTCGGCGAAGGCGTGGGTGTAGCCGACCGGCGACCACGGCGGCGGGCCGGTGGTGGGATCGAAGACGGGCGCGTCGTGCAGCCGCTTCTCGTCGTCCTCCTCGGCCGGGCCGTACCCCCGGCCCTTCTGGGTCAGCACGTGGACGATGATGGGCCCGTCGTGCTCGGCGGCCTGGGCCAGGACGCGCTCCATGCCCGGGATGTCGTGGCCGTCGACGGGGCCGATGTAGCGCACCCCCAGGGCCTCGAAGAACCCGTCGGGCTCCAGGACCTCCCGGAAGGCGGCCCGGACGCCCTCGACACCGAGCTCCAGGTGCTCGCCGATGCGGGGGACGCCGCGGAGCATGCGCTGCAGGCGGTCTCGGTTCTTGACGTACGCCGGGCTCAGCCGGATGCGGGTCAGGCCGTTCGCCAGCCGCGAGACGGTGGGCGCGTACGAGCGCCCGTTGTCGTTGAGGATGATGAGGACCCGGGCCCCGCTGTGCCCGAGGTTGTTGAGGGCCTCGAAGGCCATGCCGCCGGTCATGGACCCGTCGCCGATGACGGCCACGATGCGCCGGTGGCCCTCGTGGCGCACCCGCAGGGCGGTGGCCAGCCCGTGGGCGTAGGACAGGATCGTCGAGGCGTGGCTGTTCTCGACCCAGTCGTGCTCGGACTCCCGCCGGGCCGGGTAGCCGGACAGCCCGCCCGCCTGGCGTAGGGAGGAGAACTGCTCCCGCCGCCCGGTGACGATCTTGTGGGCGTAGGCCTGGTGGCCGGTGTCCCAGAGGAGGACGTCGCGGGGGGAGTCGAACACCCGGTGAAGGGCGAGCGTGAGCTCGACGACGCCGAGGTTGGAGCCCAGGTGCCCGCCCGTCACGGACACCGACTTCACGATGAACTGGCGGATCTCCCCGGCGAGGACGGTGAGCTCCTCCTCGCTGAGAAGCTTCAGGTCAGCCGGGCTGTCGATGGTGTCCAGGAGCATCCGAGCGGGCTGTCTCCTCCGGGCGGGTGGCGGAGGCCCCCCCGATAAGGCCGTGTGAACGCTATCCGCGCTGCGCCCCGTACACACACTCGGGCCCCCGCTACGGTGACGTCTCCGTGGACCTCGACCGCTTCCAGTACCTCCTCGTCATGGGCGCGTGCGTGGCCATCACCCTGCCCCTCGAGTTCCTGTTCGGCGCCCGGGTGTGGCGCCGGCCCCGGCGGCTGGTGGCCGCGCTGGCCGTCCCCCTCGCCATCTTCGTGGTGTGGGACGTGATCGCCATCGCCCGCGACCACTGGTCCTTCAACCCGGAGTACGTCACGGGATGGAAGCTCCCGCTCGATCTGCCCGTGGAGGAGTTCGTCTTCTTCGTCGTGATCCCGATCTGCGGCCTCCTCACCTTCGAGGCCGTGCGGCGGGTCCTGGCCCACCACACCCGGTGACGGCCTGATGGAGTACACGATCGCCTCCATCGTCGCCGTGGTCGTGGTGGTCGCGGTCGAGGTGCTCTGGCTCCGGACGGGGATCTTCGCCACCGCCACCTACTGGATCGCCTACGGCATCGTCGTGTTCTTCCAGATCCTCGTCGACGGATGGTTGACCAAGCTCTCGGCGCCCATCGTGCTCTACAACCCCGACGAGTTCAGCGGTTGGCGCGTCTTCTTCGACAGCCCCGTCGAGGACTTCCTCTTCGGGTTCGCCCTGATCACCCTGACGATCATGCTGTGGGAGCGGGCGGGGCAGCGTCGTGGGACCGCAGCCAGCGCAGGAAGTGGAGCAGGAGGAACAGGGCCGACCCTCCCACGATGACCACGTGGGCCCAGAGGGCGGCCAGGGCGAGGGGCGGCAGCCCGAGGCCGACGGCGGTGAGGACGACGCGGGTGGGGCGCTCGCCGGGCGTGATCACCTGGGCGCCCGACGGGGCAACGTCGGCCGCGGCCAGCCCGCCCCGCGCCCGCACGTACTCGAGCCACCAGGCCGCGGCTCCGGCGGCCACGGCCACCCAAGCCGCCTGGTCGCTGCCGGCGACGATGGCCAGGGCGGCCACGAAGGCCGCGTCGGCCAGGCGGTCGAGGGCGGAGTCGAGCAGGAAACCGACCCTGGTCGCCCGGCCCGCCTGGACGGCAACCGCCCCGTCGAGGGCGTCGAGCAGCCCGGAGGAGACGACCGCCAGGCACGCGGCGGCCGGGCCCGGCCATCCGGGCGCCAGCGCGAGGGGCACGGCGGCCACCGCCGCCAGGACGGCGGCGACGCTGAGCGCGTTGGGCGAGACTCCCGCCCGGGCCAGGGGACGAGCCACCGCGCCGGCTGCCCGCAGCCATCCGCCCACGAACCTGCCGGGCGTCTCGGTGCGATGCAGACGGGCCCACGCCCGGAGGTGCTCCTCCCCGTTGCGCCCGACGCCCACGCTCCGATCCTCTCGCGGACGGCGGACGTGCGCCGGCTGAGCCCGGCGACCGCGGCCAGCGCCGTGGGCCTGGCCCGAATGGGGCTGGCCGCGACCCGCTTCCTGGGCCCCGACGACGACGCTCCGCCCCTCGACGTGCGGGTGGTGGTCCCGGCCCGCGACGAGGCGGCCAGCATCGGCGCCTGCGTGGCCAGCGCCCTCCCCCAAGCCACCGAGGTGGTGGTCGTGGACGACGGCTCGGGCGACGACACCGGAGAGCGGGCGGCGGCCGCCGGGGCGCGCGTCGTCCGCCTCGACGGCGAGCCGCCGCCCGGCTGGCTGGGCAAGCCCCGGGCCTGCGCGGCGGGGGCAGAGGGCGCGACCACCGAGTGGCTCGCGTTCGTCGACGCCGACGTCGTGCTCCACCCCCGTGCGCTGCCCACCATGGGCGCGGCCACCCGCTCGACGTCGACCAGCATCGTCGGCGGGCTCGAGTGCCGGTCGTTCTGGGAGCGCCTGCTCCTGCCCGAGCTGGGCCTGGCCCTGATCCAGGAGGGGCTCCCGCCCGACTTCGCCAGCGGCCAGTGCTTCCTCGTGCGCCGGGACCACTACGAGGCGGTGGGCGGCCACGGCCACCCCGAGGTGAGGGGCTCGGTGGTCGACGACCGCGACCTGGCCCGGGTCCTCACCGGCCACGACGCCCGCCTCGGGCCCGGCCTGCTCCGCGCCCGCATGTACCCCGACCTGCCGTCGATCCGTGCCGGGCTGGTAAAGAACTCGGCCGCCCTCCACC
>DASZOE010000236.1:0-5119 GCA_035550945.1 Acidimicrobiales bacterium | reverse complement strand
GCGCCACGCCGGACGAGGTAGGGCACGGGGCATCCTTCGCCTGCCCCGTAACGTCCATCTCGGAGATGTATCGAAAGTGGAACAGTCCAGGGAGCGGACGCCCGTCTACCCAGGTTCTACGAACTGATCGGGTGAGCTCGCCCGCATCGTCGAGCATCACCTTCGCCGCCATGAGAAATATAGCGCGAGGGAGGGGGCTTGCCGCAAGCGCCGCAAACGTGCTCACCATGACTCGTTCGCTGAGCAGATCACGGCCAGAAGCTGTGGAGCCAGGAGTTGCGGAATGGGTGTGTTTCCTTTGACAGATGGGTCGACCCGGAGCGCTGAACCGGTTGCGGCGTTGGCCGGGGAGCGGCGATGACCGAACATGCGGTGGTGATCGCAGGAGGCGGTCCGACCGGGCTGATGTTGGCGGGCGAGCTGGCGTTGGCGGGGATCGACGTCGTCGTCGTCGAACGACGCGCCAGTCAGCATGTGGACGGGTCGCGAGCCGGGGGGCTTCACTCCCGCACCATCGAGGTGCTCGATCAGCGTGGCATCGCGGACCGGTTCCTCTCGGCGGGTCAGGCGATGCAGGTCCAGGGCTTCGCCGGGATCCCCTTGGACGTCAGCGACTTCCCCACCCGTCACAACTACGGGCTTGCGCTGTGGCAGAGCCACTTCGAGCCCATCCTGGCTGACTGGGTCGGTGAGCTGGGAGTTCCGATCCTTCGTGGCTGCGAGGTGGTGGGCTTCGCTCAAGACGACAGCGGCGTCGATGTCGAGCTGTCCGGCGACACGTCGCTCCGAGCGGAGTACCTCGTCGGCTGCGACGGAGCACGCAGCCTGATCCGCAAGGCAGCCGGCATCGACTTTCCCGGGTGGGATCCCTCGACCAGCTGGATGATCGCCGAGATCGAGATGGACGAGGAGCCGGAGTTCGGCATCCATCGCGACAGCGCCGGCACCCATGCCCTCAATCGGAGGGCAGACGGGGAGCCGGTTCGGGTCGTCCTCACAGAACGACACGTGGAACACACCGGCGACCCCAGCATGGGCGAGCTTCGCGAAGCACTCGTCGCCGTGTACGGGACGGACTACGGGCTTCGCAGCGCCAACTGGATCTCCAGGTTCACGGACATGACGCGGCAGGCAGCCTCCTACCGCCACGGCCGTGTACTGCTGGCCGGGGACGCCGCACACGTGCATTCCCACACGGCGGCCAGGGCCTCAACACCGGCGTGCAGGATGCCGTCAACCTGGGATGGAAGCTGGCCCAGGTGGTCAACAAGCCATCACCCGACAGCCTCCTGGACACCTACCACGCCGAACGGCATCCGGTCGGTGCCCGGGTGTTGCACAACACCATGGCCCAAGTCGCGCTCAGCAGCCCCGACGACCGTCACCAGGCCCTCCGCGACACCATGACCGAACTGCTGAGCATGGACGAGCCGCGCAGGCGCATCGCCGCGATGCTCTCCGGTCTCGACATCCACTACGACCTCGCAGAGGGACACCCGCTGGTTGGGCGGCGCATGCCCGACCTCGACTTGCACACCGCCGACGGTCCCACGCGCGTATTCGCCCTGCTGCACGACGCCCGGCCCGTGCTCCTCAACCTCGGTGCACCCGGCGGTTTCCACATTGCTCCTTGGGCGAATCGAGTCCGGTTGGTCGACGCCAGGCACGATGGCGTGTGGGAGGCTGCCGGTCCTTGGGGAGATCGCCGCGCCCCCGGCCATGGTGATCCGACCCGACGGGCATGTCGCCTGGGCAGGAGACCTCACGGACCCAGAGCTGCCTCAAGCACTTGCCACCTGGTTCGGAGCGGCCGCTCCGGCTTAGAGCTCGACAGCCGAGCGCCATCACGCCCATCACCTGAGTGCCGGTCGGCGACGCCTGCGCTATTGCCGGTTCTGCTGCAAGCCACTACGGCCCTCGCGGCTGCGAGTCTGCCTGCAGAGTTTCTCCGAGCTTGTTTGGGAGGATCCCTGGGTGCCTTCTTGGGCTGATCTGACTCGCCTTGCGGCCGACCGTGGTGTCCTGCCTTCGATCCGTCGACCAGCTCGAGAGGGCGCTGAATGATTACTCCACCACCGGGAGGGTTCGCTTGGCGGATCACCCACCGGAGGTGAAGCTGATGGCAGAGGACCAGCAGGGCCCGGCGGGGCGCGCCATCGGCGGCTTCTGACGCCGGCGGAAGTACCAAGTGGGGCTGGAGCTCGGCACCGGTCAGGGCAGCCAGCGAGAGATCGCCGACAAGTGGGGCATCGACCGCTCCACGGTGGTGCACATCTGCAAGGTCGCCAAGCAGGCAGTGGTCAGCGGGTTGGCGGGGTCGCGTCCGGGCCGGCCGGGCAAGACGCCCGAACAGGTGGCGTTGGACAGGCGTTGGGCGAGAACCGCGGCTGCGCCCACCAGCTTCCTCGACGAGCGCAGCTACCGACTCAAAAGCGCCACGACCGGCCCCGACGCGTGACAAGCAAGGCCCAGCCCGCTAGAACGAACCCACGGACCACAGGTGGGAAGGTGGTGACGTCCCCCCTGGGGAATATCGTGAGCGTCCACACTCTCAGCAGCAGAAGGAGGATCGCGATGAGTCAGCCAGACATCCCCGGTTACACGTACGGCGAGGAGGGCGTCGCCACCTCGCCCGTATCCATGGATGAGTTTGATCGACTCAAGCAGACGGTAATGTTCGGCGAGGAGGACGTCGACGCGTTGCGGACCTCGCGGGAGGTCCTGTCGGACCAGGTCTCTGACGTGCTCGACGTCTGGTACGATTTCGTCGCCTCCACCCCACACCTGCTCCAGGCCTTCTCGAGTCGCGACGGCGGAGAGCCGATCCAGCGCTACCTGGATAGGGTGCGAGAGCGGTTCGGCCAGTGGATCCTCGACACTGCAGAGGCCAACTACGACCAGGCCTGGCTGGACTACCAGCACGAGATCGGGCTGCGCCACCATCGCGCCAAGAAGAACGTCACCGACAACGTCGAGGCGGTCGAGCACATCCCGCTGCGCTACCTGCTCGCGCTGCACTACCCGATCACCGCTACCCTAAGATCGTTCCTGGCCAACAAGGGTCACAACGACGCCGAGGTCGAGGCCATGCACCAGGCTTGGATCAAATCCGTGCTGCTTCAGGTCATCCTGTGGACGCGCCCGTACGTATCCGAGGAGGACTTCTGAGGCTCATAACCCGCGACACGAACGACCCGCTGACAGCAACCCTGACGGCAATCGGCAGCAGTGGCATGCACGGCTATGTAACTCGCCAGCAACAGATCGGCGGCTCAGGCGGCCAGAAGGACCGACCTGCCACCCCTGAGACGAGCTCACAGAGGTGAGAATCGCGCCTACGGGTCGGGGCGACCTGACCGGCTGGGGATCGTCGGCCGCGCGCTGCGGCGGCCAATCTCCTGCGCCGCGCCGGTCACAACAACGTGCATGACTATGACCGCGGCGGCACCAGCGACAGGCCCGCCGCGGTCCCGAAGCTGGGGTTGCCGTACAGCCCCTTCCAGCTCCTTGAGCACCATCGGCGACCACGTCCGCCGGGACCGACCAGTGGGATCCGGCGCAGGTGGCGGCGCTCACGGGCCCCTCGTTCTTCCCCACGGCGATCGAGGGCTACTACCGCACCCAGTACGGCGTGTGCAACCTGGAGACCCCCGAGCGGCACATGGTGGAGCCCGGGGCGCTCGCCCGGGTGGTCGACCTCGGCTGGCTCACCGCCGAGAGCGAGAACCGGCTCGGCAAGGAGGACGCCCCGGTCAAGACGGGGCTGTCCGGGAGCACCGTCCTCGCCGTCGTCGCCGCCGCGGTCGCGATCGGCGCGGTCGCGGCGAGTTGGTACGCCAGCCGCGGGGGCGGCGCCACGTCGAGCTGAGGACGCCCGTCCCGCTGGCCCCTCGCTCGCCGTCCACAGCTTGTCACGTCCATTGCGCAGGGCATCGCCGAGGTGGGGCGGCGCCCGCTGCTCGACGTCGCTGGCTGGACCTGGTCTACTCGGTGATCGCCTCCCCCACCACCCCCCCCACGCAACCATGGCCCTACCGCCGATGAGGGAAGGCGCTCGTCGAGGACAACTGAGAGCACCGCGCGCGAAGGCCCGTCCCGGCAGCCGTCCTCTGGGAAACCGCGGCCCTCCGGCGGCTGTCAGAGGTTGCCCGGACGTCCCGGGGGCAGGGGGGCCGGTGTTCAGCAATCCGGCGTCCTCACAGACCCCGACGATGCGGTCCTTCGGGTGCCACGTTTAGCGGTGGCCGCCGAGGCCGGGAGGGCACCACGCCCGGTCCGCCGTGGTCTCGACCGTCAGCAGCAGCCGGTGGATGCCGTACAGTGATCCCGTCCCGGCGAAAACGTTCGCCCGACGATCGATGGGATCTACGGCGTCGCTCATGGTGCCGTGGTGCCCTTCGGTGGGGCGGTGGCCGGGTTGCCATATATCGACGACATCGCCTGCCCCGACGGGCGCGCGGTAGAAAACGTCAGCACCGCCGTGGGCTAGCCCCAAGGCGACGCCGACGAAGACATTATGCAACGCCGGCGAGGTGAAATGCGTCCTGCAGCCCCCTGACAGGTCAATGTTGGCGACGACGACTGATGGGGCACCGAGGGCGCCCAACCGGTGCTGCAGCCGCCGTCCCGCCGTGGTGAAGTAGATGGCCTCCCCGCCCCATGTCGTGAGCAGCGGCCGAACCCCTGTCGCCTCGTGGTCGGTCCGATCCGGCTACGGGTGCGGACATCCTGAGAGTTCGCTGCTGCTCGCACGTCACACCGGTCGCTGAAGCCGCTCTCGGCGCAAGCCATCTGAGGGTTGCCGGTTCCACGACGCGAGCGGTAGGGCGACTATGGACGGATGATCCAGCGCCGAACTGCGCCTGCATCTCCTTATTCTTTCGGCGTAGTGCACGCGAGACCCTTCATCCGGGCATCCTCGACGAGAGGCGCACTCCTCGACGTTGAGCAGCTCGTCGCGTACCCGGCCGTTGAAGCATTCGATGAACGGGTTCTCCCATGGCGAGCCGGGTTCGATGTAGGTCGTGGCCGTTCCGGCCGGCCGGCACCGGTCCCGCAGCGCCCAGGCCACGAGCTCGCCGACCGTTGTCCCATGCGCAGGTGCTCGGACGCTGCCCGG
>DASZOE010000235.1:0-2127 GCA_035550945.1 Acidimicrobiales bacterium | reverse complement strand
CAACGTGACCCCGAGGAGCGGTTCATCACCTCGGCGCTCCGCGAGGGACATACCGAGTTGGCGGTTCGCCGCCTCGATGCCCACGGCCATGTCACGATCGCCCCTATCGCAGCCTTCGGCCGCAACCAAAGCGTCGTTCCCGTACCGGTCGTCCTGAGTAGGGGCGACCGAAGCCTGCGAATGGGAGCCAGCTCGGTGCTGGACGAGTCGGGGCCGGGCCGGCGAAGCCGGCCCTGTGCCAACCGATCGACGCGGATCAGACTTCCCACCTGAGACTTCGATGATCAGAGGAGGGCGAGGTGGGGAACTTCGAGTCGGTGCACGGCCGGCGGGTGGTCGGCAGTCTGGCCATGTTCGACCGCATGATCTTCAAGGGCCACCTCAGGCGGCTGTACCGACCCGACGGTGTTCGCGTCCTGCTGTGGAACCTCGGATCCCCGCTCACCCAGTTCGGCGCCTGGACCAAAGCGGCGACGGAGGCGCTGTGCGTGCACGCCCAACAGACGGCGAAGGCCGCCGGCCGCCCCTACGTGTACCTGGCGCACGCCACCACCAGGGACTCCGGGCAGACCAAGGAGGATCTGGCCCGAGGCATCGCCGAGCGCGACGGGATCACCGAGGGGTTGGTGTGCGTGCTGGCGGCGGTCGAGCCCTGTCGGTCCTTCACCGTCCGGCCCAACCACGCCACCCATCGCCTCGAGGTCGTCTACCGCGAGCGCAAGGGCATGCACCTGTACTGGTACTTCATCGACGCGGAGCTCGGGTTCATCCACATCCGCCTGCAGACCTGGCTGCCGTTCGGGATCCAGATCTATGTCAACGGGCGCGAGTGGTTGGCCCGCCAGCTCGACGCCCGAGGCGTCGGCTACCTGCGGGCGGACAACGCCCTCCTGCGCATCGACAACCTCGGGGTGGCCGCCGAGCTGTGTGAGCGCTTCGCCCACCGGGCCTGGCCCCGGCTGCTCGACGCCCTGGCCCGTCGGGTGAACATCCACCTGCCCGCCATCGCGGCGGCCGAGGGCGGCAGCTACTACTGGTGCCTGGACCAGGCCGAGGTGGCTACAGACGTGATGTTCCGGGACCGCCGCGGCCTCACCGCCGTCCTCCCTGACCTGGTGCGCCACGCCAGCCTGAACATGTCCTCGACCGACGTGCTGCGCTTCCTGGGCCGCAAGCTGCACCCCTCGCTGCGGGCCGAGGTGACCACCGACACCAAGGGCCGGCCCGAGGGATGGCGGGTCAAGCACCGCCTGGCCCGCAACTCGGTCAAGGTCTACGACAAGGTCTCGGTCCTGCGGGTCGAGACGACGATCAACAATCCGCGCGAGTTCCGGGTCCTGCGCGTCTTCACCGACGAGGGAGGCCGGCGCGAGCGGCGGTGGTGCGAGATGGGAAAGGGCGTGGCGAACGTTTGGCGCTACTACCAGGTCGGGATGGCCTCGAATCAGCGCTACCTGGACGCGCTGGCGGCCGCGCCACTCAAAGGCGAGGGGGTCGCGGCCCTGGACGCCCTGTGCCGGAGCAGGACCAAGCAGGGTCGACACCACGCCCGGTTCAATCCGCTCAGCCCGGCCGACCGGGCGTTGTTCAAGGCGGTGCTGGCCGGCGGCCATGCCATCAATGGCTTCCGCAACCACGACCTGGTGGCCCGTCTCTACCGACGACCCGCTGCCGATGCCAGGGAGGCGCATCGACGTTGTGCTCGGGTCTCCCGCCTCATCGCCAAGCTGAGGGGCCATGGACTCGTGGCCAGGGTCCCTCGCACACGCCTCTACCGCCCCACTCGCCACGGCTATCGCGTGATGACCGCGGCGCTGGCGCTCCACGATGACCGGTTTCCCGAGACCTATCTCGCGGCCGCCTGAAACCCCCTGTCAAACTGTCACGCTCGCCGCGCAAGTCTTCGGCCGTAATGCAATAACAGCGACGCCTTGCGCGACCAGTTGGTTCTCGACTGGTGGGCGTACCGCCAGGACGGCAGCGACGTCGTCATTGGCGCCATCCGCCGCAGCGAGGTCCGAGACCTCAACGCCCGGGCCCACGCCTGCCTCGAAGCCGAAGGGCACCTCGGTCCCGTCGTGGCCGTGGTCGACGAGCAGCGGTTCTGCATCGGCGACCAGCTCCTGG
>DASZOE010000234.1:0-5475 GCA_035550945.1 Acidimicrobiales bacterium | reverse complement strand
GTCGGGGACCAGCTGGCGACACAGCGCGCCGGCATCGAGTAGCTGGGGATTGGGATCGCTCTTGCCCTGCACCCGCTCAGTATGAAGAGCGCGCCTCGAAATCGCGAGCACCGCCCGACGGGTTGTTCAACGCAGTCCTAGTCGGCCTGCCAGCGGCGGTAGAGGGTGATGAGCTCGTCCATGGCCTCGGGGGCGACGTGGTCGACCTCGATGCGACCCAGTACGTCGAGGGTTCTCCGCATCTGCGCCAGATAGCGGGAGCAGTGCGGGCAGTCGGCGAGGTGGGCCTCGAACCGGGCGCGGTCGCGCGCCGGCAGGGTGCCTTCCAGGTAATCGGTGACGAGCTCGACCACCTCCTGGCACACGAGCGGGCGGCGGCGGCGGAGGAGCACGGCTCAGCCCTTCCCCAGCTCGGTCTCGAGCATGCCGCGAATGCGGGAGCGGCCCCGGTGCAGGAGCACGCGCTGGTTGGCGTCGCTGATGCCGAGGAGCTGGCAGACGTCGGCCGAGCTCACTCCTTCGAGGTCGCGCAGGGTGACCACCTGGCGCTGGAGCGCGGGGAGCTCGCCGAGGCGGGCGCGCACCCGCTCGGCCAGCATCTCCGCGGCCAGGCGGTCGTCGACCTCGTCCGGCCAGGGCGTCGGCGGGTCGACCCACGCCCCGTCCTTGCCGAAGCGCACCGGGTCCACGGCCGGAACCCACTCGGCGCGCGCCGAAGCCCGCCGGTTCTCGCGCACACCGGTGGTGCGGGCCCGGTTCACGAGGATGTGGAAGAGCCACGTCCGCAGCGACGACCGGCCCTCGAAGCGGCTGATCCCCCGGACGACGCCGAGCCACGTCTCCTGCACGACCTCCTCGGCGACGGCGCGGCTCGGGACCATCGTCTCGGCCAGGCGCAGCAGCGACGGGTGGTACCGCTCGACGAGCGCCGCGAACGCCGCCTCGTCGCGGGCCCGCAGGCGGGCCACGAGCTCGGCGTCGGTGTCCACCGGCGCCAAGAGTAGGACGGGGCGCCAGGTCACGCTCTGCTGCACCCCTGACCTCCCCGTTCGTCAGAGGTCCAGTCCGGACCGCACCGCCAAGCGTTACACGGGACACGTAACGCGGACCTCGCCCGGATGACTGAGGATCGTGCCCGACGTCGCCTTCGGGAGCCTGGTCGTCGTGGCGGCCATCGCCGTCGGCGCGCCCATGCTGGTCGGCCTCTTCCCCGCGATCCGCGTGCCCGCCGTCGTCCTCGAGATCGTCGCCGGGATCGTCGTCGGGCCGCACGGCTTCGACTGGGTGCGGATCGACCTCCCGGTGGAGATCCTCGCCCTCTTCGGCCTGGCCTTTCTCCTCTTCCTGGCCGGCCTGGAGATCGACGTCCACCGCCTGAAGGGCCGCCTCCTGCGCCTCTCCGGCCTCGGCCTCCTGCTCACCCTGGTCCTCGGGCTGGCGGTCGGGACCGGCTTCCGGCTCGTCGGCTGGGTGCGCTCGCCGCTCTTCCTGGCCATCACCCTCTCGGCGACGTCGCTGGGCCTCGTCGTCCCCGTCCTGAAGGACTCGGGCCAGGCCGCCGGCGACCTGGGGCAGCAGACCATCGCCGCCTCGTCGGTCAACGACTTCGCGGCCGTCGTGCTGCTCACCCTCTTCTTCTCGACCACCGCGGCCGGTACGGGGACGAAGCTGCTCCTGTTCTCCGGGTTCCTCCTGTTCGTGGTGGCGGCGACCCTCGCGCTCTCCCGCCTGAACCGCTCGATGCACCTCGCCGCGGTGCTCGTGAAGCTCCAGGACACGACGGCCGAGATCCGGGTCCGCATCGCCGTGCTTCTGCTCGTGGTCTTCGTGGCCCTGGCCGAGCGCCTCGGGCTGGAGGCGATCCTCGGCGCCTTCCTCGCCGGGGCCATCCTGAACTTCGTCGACCGCGACGCCACCGCGACGCACCCGCACTTCCGCCTCAAGCTCGAGGCCATCGGCTACGGCTTCCTGGTGCCCGTCTTCTTCGTGGCCAGCGGGCTCCGCTTCGACCTCGACGCCCTGGTCGACACCCCGAGCGCCTTCCTCCGCCTGCCCCTGTTCCTGCTGGCGCTGCTCGTGGTCCGCGGTGTCCCCGCCGCGCTCTACGTCCGCCGGGCCGGCCGCCGGCGGGCGGCCGGGGCCGGGCTCCTGCAGGCGACCTCGCTCCCCTTCATCGTCACCGCGGTCGAGATCGGGATACTGCTCGGGGAGATCGGCGCGGTGAACGGCGCGGCGTTGGTGGGCGCCGCCCTGCTGTCGGTCGTGCTGTTCCCGCCCGTCGCCCTGGCGCTGCTGCGCGACGCCGACGGCGGTGCGCAGAGTGCCGGCGACGCCGAGCATTCGGGGCCCGACAGCACCGGGGTCGACGTGCCGTGACGGCCGGGCGGCCCGCCTCAGCCGTGGGTGGGGCCCGGCCACTCCACGAGGACCATGGTGGCGTCGTCGCTGAGCGCCGTGCCGTGGTGGCCGGTGACCGCGTGCAGGAGACGGCGCATCGTCTCCGACGGGGACATCCCGTCGAGGCACTGCTTCTTGAGCTCGTCGGCCAGTCGCATGTCGCCGAACGGCTCACCCGTCGGCGCTCGGGCCTCGACCACGCCGTCGCTGAAGAAGAGCAGCCGGTCACCCGGCGACAGGCGGTCGACGACGACCTCCACCTGTTCCGCGCCCAACCCCAGCGGAAGGCTGGGGGGGTGGGCCAGCGTGCTGGCGTTGCGGAGCTGGCGGACGATGAGCGGTCCGGGGTGGCCGGCGTTGATCCACGAGAACTCGCCGGTCTCCACGTCGAGCTGGCCGAACTGGGCGGTCACGAACCGCCCCTCCCCGAAGTGGCTGACGACGACGTCGTCGAGGGCGGCGTAGGTCGCGGCCACGTCGAAGCCCTGGCGGCGGCTGCCCCGGTAGGCGGCGACCATCGCCGCCGCCATCAGGCTGGCCGACATCCCGTGGCCCATGGCGTCGAAGATGGCGAAGTGGGCCGTCCGGCCGTTGACGGCGTAGTCGAAGGCGTCGCCGCCGGTCTCGTAGGCGTTCTCGAGGACGCCGGCGATGGCGATCATGGGATGGGTGAGGGTGAGCGGCGGCAGCAGCTGGAGCTGGAGCTCGGCCGCCAGGCTCGGGACCTGTGTCCGCCGGCTCTTCTCCTGGACGTCGGTGTAGCTGTTCTTGCTCACGACGAGCAGGGCGGCCACCGACGCCACCGCCGTGCTGAGCCGCAGGTAATCGGCGTCTACCTCGGGAACGGTGACGCAGAGGACGCCGAGGCGCTCGGCGCCGTCGAGGAGCGGGAGCCAGATGCGCTCGCCCCGCTCCACGGGGGTGGAGACGGGGGACGTGGCGATGAAGGCCCGACCTGCCAGCGTGGAGTCGATCGCGACGGGCTCGGCGGTTCCCTCCGGCCGGGGCAACGGCACCAGGTAGACCTGCTCGTAGTCGACCAGGTAGACGTCGAGGTCTCGCAGCCCCTCCCGAGCGGCGCGCTCGGCGACGATGCCGGCCACGTTGTCCGGCGGCATCGTGTGGGAGATCTCGAGGAGGTCCTCGAGAAGCTCGGCGAGGGGCCAGGTCATGAGGTGGTGGGCGAGGGAAGATTGCCCGTGTGTCAATCGTGCCAGACAGGGCCGCTGACCCCAAGGCCAATCTCTTCCCGAGCCGAACCTCGTCCCGTCTACGAGACCGGAGCCCGCGCCCGCCGCAGGCGGGCCGCGACCTCGCGGACGGGCGCCACCCACACGTCGTCCTCGGTCATCCGGCGGCACAGGCGGGCCAGCGCCCTCGCCACCACCGTCTGCTCGCCGCCTCCACCCACGTCGTGGGCGGCCAGGATGACCCACCGGCTGCCGGCGGCCCCCTCCTCGACCTGCGCCACGAGGGCCTCGGCGTCCAGGCCGTCGATGGCGAACGCCTCGAGGTGGGCCAGATCGCACCGGGCGGGATCGTTGGAGGTCTCGCTTCCGTACCCGCGAGCGGCGAGGAAGCGCCGGGCCACCAGAGGCACGTAGCTCCGGCGCGACACACCCCTCCCGAGGAAGGACTGTCCGCACGGATAGGCGAAGGTCGACGGTCGGACGCCGACCAGCGCCTCCACCTGGCGGGTGGCTCGATCGATGTCCGCCTCCATCCGGCCCTCGCTGTAGTCCTCGAGGGCGTTGCCGGTGGAGAAGGCGAAGTTCGCCGAGCACGGATGGGTCGCGGAGTGGTTGCCGATCTCGTGGCCGCTCCCGACCATGGCGCGCCAGTCGTCCGTCCGGTGACCGAGGGGCACCGGCAGGACGTAGAACGTGGCCCGCATCCCGTGGGCCTGGAGGATGGGCGCGGCGACGTCGAGGTGACTGGCGCGGGCGTCGTCGAAGGTCAGGCTGACGGCGACGCGCCTGCCCTCCGGCAGGAACGGGTGGCGCATGTTGTCGCTCTGGCTCAAGGATCCACCGCCAGTTCGCTGACGGCCTACTCGTCGAGCAGCGAGCGGGTGGCGGCCACGATCTCGTCGACGCCGATGAGCACGGCCGACTCCATGGGCAGGGCGTAGGGCATGGCCGGCACGTCGGCCATGGCCAGGCGGCGCACGGGGGCGTCGAGGTCGTAGAAGGCCTCCTCGGCCACGATGGCGGCGATCTCGGCCCCGACGCCGAAGCTGATGTTGTCCTCGTGGACCACCAGGAGCCGCCCGGTACGGGCGACCGAGGCGAGCACGGCGTCGCGGTCGAGGGGCGCGATGGTGCGCAGGTCGATGACCTCGACGTCGTAGCCCTCGTCGGCCAGGGCGTCGGCGGCGGCGAGGCAGTGGTGGCGGTGGACGCCGTAGGTGACGACCGTGCCGTCGCCGCCGGGACGGGCCACGTCGGCCACGCCGATGGGGACGCGCCACTCGCCGTCGGGCACGGCCTCCTTGATCCGCCGGTAGGTCTTCTTGTGCTCGAGGAAGAGGACGGGATCGGGGTCCTCGACGGCCGAGCGCAGCAGCCCGGCCACGTCGGAGGGCGTCGACGGGACCACGACCTTGAGCCCGGCCACATGGGCGTAGAACGCCTCGACGGCCTGCGAGTGGTAGATCGCCCGGTGAGTGCCGCCACCCCACGGCGCCCGCACCACGAGGGGGACGGTGAAGTCGCCCGCCGACCGGTAGTGGATCTTGGCCGCCTCGCTCACGATCTGGTCGAAGGCCGAGTGCAGGAAGTCGGCGAACTGGATCTCGGCCACCGGCCGGAGGCCGGCCAGCGCCATGCCCACGGCGATCCCCACGATCGACGACTCGGCCAGCGGCGTGTCGATGACCCGCTGGGGGCCATAGGCCTCCTGGAGGCCGGCGGTGGCCCGGAACACCCCGCCGAGGAGGCCGACGTCCTCTCCCAGCACCACGACCCGCTCGTCGGCGCCCATGAGCTCGTGCAGCGTGTGCCGCACCGTCTCGAGCACGTTGCGCTCGACGCCCTCGGTGGGCCGGGCCGGCGCGGGCGGCGGGCGGAGGTCGTCGGG
>DASZOE010000233.1:0-2791 GCA_035550945.1 Acidimicrobiales bacterium | reverse complement strand
ATCCCCCCCAGTCTGCCCGGCCCGGTGGTCCCTCGCGCTCCATCAGCCACCCGATCAGGCGGTGGGCCGCCTCGTCCGCCGTCACCGGCTCCCGCAGCTCCTCCATGGTGAGCTTGAGCCACCCGATCAGGGGCGCGTAGCCCATCGGGTCGTCGGCCTTGCGGGCGTCGGCCTCGCGCTCGGCCAGCGCCCGCCGGGCGGCCTCGTCGGCGAGCCGCACGAGGACGTCGGCGGCGTCGGCGTCGGTCTCTTCGACGGCCAGGCGCTGGAGCAGGGCGGCGGCCTCGGGGTCGGCGGCCTCTATGGCGGCGTGCACCGACGAAGCCCCGCCTCCGGGCCCGGACGCCGTGGCCTCCAGGGCCCGCCAGGCGGCCCGGGCCACGTCGTCGGCGAACAGGACGGCGTGGAGGCGCCCGGCCAGGGCGTCGGCCTGGTGGACCGCGACCCGCAGGGCCTCGATCTCCGGGCCTCCCCGCGCCGGACGCCGGCGGGCCACGGCCGGCCGTTCCGGCGCCGTCCGGGGTCCCTGGGCGAGCTGGGCCCGCAGGCGGTCGGGGTCGATCCGGGTGCGGTCGGCCACCTCCATCAGGTACTGGTCCCGCACCAGGTCGTCGGGGTGCTCGGCGATGACGGCCAGTGCCGCCGACGCGGCCCGCGCCCTCCCCTCGGCGGCGCGCAGGTCGGCGCCGGCGAGGGCCTGGTCGAGACGGAACGCCAGGAAGGGGCGGGCATCGGCCACCGCGGCCTGGAGCCCCTGGGGGTCCCTGCGGGCCAGGTCCCCCGGGTCGGTGCCCGGCGGCAGGGACGCGACGGCGATGTCCAGCTCGTAGCGGCGCTCCCACTCGTAGAAGCGCCCTGCCGCGGCCCGGCCGGCGGCGTCGGCGTCGTAGGCCAGCACGATCCGGCGGGCGAAGTTCTTCAGGGTGTGGACGTGCTGGTCGGCCAGGGCCGTGCCGCACGTGGCCACGGCTGTGGGCACCCCCGCCTGGGCCAGGCCGATGACGTCGGTGTAGCCCTCGCAGACCACCACCTCGCCGGCCGCCACCACCGGCCCCTTCGCCCAGTTGAGCCCGTAGAGCAGGCGCGACTTGGAGTACAGGGGCGTCTCCGGCGAGTTCCGGTACTTGGGCGGATCGCCTCCCGGCAGGGCCCGCCCCCCGAAGGCCACCGGGTCGCCCCGGACGTCGAAGATCGGGAACATGATCCGGCTGCGGAAGGTGTCCTGCTGGCGGTGGAGGCGGTTGAGCAGGCCCAGGCCCGTGTCGGTGAGCACGTCCAGGGGCACCCGGAGGGCTCGGCACAGGGCGTCCCACTCGTCCGGCGCCCACCCGAGCCGGTAGGCCCGGACCACGTCGCCGTCGTAGCCCCGGGAGCGCAGGTAGGCCCGGGCCGGGGCGGCGTCGGGGGCGGTGAGCAGGCGCTGGTGGTACCACTCGACGGCCGCGGCCATGGCCTCGACGAGGATGGCCCGGCGCTGCCGCTCCCGGCCGACGGCGGCGTCGTCGTAGGTGATGTGGATCCCGGCCCGGGCCGCCAGCCGCTCGACGGCCTCGGCGAACTCGAGGTGCTCGACCTCGCGGACGAACGTGATGACGTCGCCCTTGGCGCTGCAGCCAAAGCAGTAGTAGAGCCCTTCCTCGGCGTTCACCGAGAAGGACGGGGTCTTCTCGGCGTGGAACGGGCAGAGGCCGACCCACCGCCGCCCGACCTTCCGGAGGGCGAGGTGCTCTCCGGCGATCTGGACCAGGTCGGACGCGGCCCGTACCCGGGCGATGTCCTCCTCCTTTATCCCCACGGTCCTGGCCCTCGCTCGCTAGCCCGGTGGGCGGGCCTCGGTGGCCACCGAGCCGGTGAAGTTCCAGGAGGCCAGGTGCAGGGACGGCACGAGGGCCCCCGAGGGCCGTAGGCGCAGGTCGGAGCCCACTCCCAGCACCCGGCCCGGGCCCAGGGCCTCGGCGTAGGACTGGGTGAAGCGGAGGTTTCGCACCGCGGCCCGGACCTCCCCGTCCTCGACGAGGAACGTGCCGTTCCGGGTGAGCCCGGTGACCACCGTGGTCTTGGGGTCCAGGGTGCGGGTGTACCAGAGGTCGGTGACGAGCAGCCCGCGGGACATCGACGCCACGAGCTCGTCCGGGCTCCGGTGACCGGGGGCCAGCACCGGGTCGAGGGCCATGGGGCCCAGGCTCTCACCGCCGACCATCCCGTGGCCGGTGCTCTCCGTCCCCACCTGGAGCGCCGTCCGCCGGTCGTGCACGAGCGCGGCGGGGACGCCGCCCACCACCAGGTCGAGCGCTCGCCTCGGCGTGCCCTCGGCGTCGAAGGCGTACCCGTTGCCGGCCGGGTGGGTGAAGTCGTCGCACAGGGTGAGGGCGGCGTCGAACTGGGCCTCTCCGAGGCGGACGAACGACCGGCCCTCGGCATGGACCTTGGCGCTGAACCCGTCGAGGAGGAAATACAGCATGTCGTCGACGCCCGCCGGCTCCAGGACGACCTCGTAGTGGCCCGGCTCCAGGTCGACGGGCTCGGCCCCGGCCCTGGCCTTGGCCGCCGCCACCTCCCCGGCCCGGGCCCCGTCGAGCGCGGCGAGCCGGGTGGCCACCTGCCAGACCAGCCCGTCGGACGTGGACGTGCGGTGGATGGCGTCGACGGTGGCCGACGACCTGCGCCCGGCAACGCGCTGGCCCGCGCTGTTGGCGAAGACCAGCTCGTGGCCGCCCGAGGCGCAGAAGCCGGCCCCGGCCAGGTCGGGGGCGGCACCGACGAAGTCGGCGACCACCCGGGCCCTCTCCTC
>DASZOE010000232.1:0-5883 GCA_035550945.1 Acidimicrobiales bacterium | reverse complement strand
GCCCCCGAGGAGGCGCCCGTGAACGTGATCGCGGACGGCGACCCGGAGACGGAGGGCGCCTCGCCCACCTGCTGTGCGGCCACCGGGCTCGACAGGTTGCTGCCCAAGACGAGCCCCAGCGCCGCGGCCACCGCCAGCCCCACCATGCGTATATTCGTTCGCTGTTCGGACATGCATCCGTTTGTACCCGGGTGCCGGCCGCGGCCGAACTTTGTGCCATTTGCCCGCCATGGGCGGGTCGAGCGCCCAGGAGTCGCAGAGCGGGGCCGGCCGCGGCCGTAGGCTCCGGGCGTGGCCCGTCCGAGGAGGCTCGACGTCGGGGCGCGCGCACCGTCCTTCACCCTCCCCGACGCGTTCTCGGGCGTTCCCGTCGGCGACCCGTGGGCCGACGGCCCGGCCGTGATCGCGTTCTTCAAGGTCACGTGCCCCGTCTGCCAGCTGGTGGCGCCCAAGCTCACCGCCCTGGCCCAGGGTGGGGCCCGGGTGCTGGCCGTCGGCCAGGACCCGGCCTCGGCGCTGGTCCGGTACGCCGCCGAGCACGGCCAGCAGGTGCCCACCGTCAGCGAATCGGCTCCGTACCGGGTGTCGTCGGCGTACGGCGTCTCCGCGGTGCCCACGCTCTTCGTCGTCGAGCCCGGCGGCATCGTGGCCCACGCCGTCGCCGGTTGGGACCGCGACCGGTGGAACTCGGTGGCCGCCGCCGTCGGCGCGCCGGCCGTGTCGGCCGCCGGCGACGGCCTGCCCGTGTTCCGCCCCGGCTGAGGAAGCCGCAACCGTCACTGACCCGGTCGGGTCAGCGTGAACCGGGAGGCGGCGCCCTCTACGCCACCGTTCCCGCGGGCGCGGGCGGCGCGGCCTCGGCCTCCCCCGGGCGGTGGGGGTCGTCGAACGCGGCGACCAGCCGGGGCCGGGCCAGCCCGAGCACGGCCAGAAGGGCCAGGTAGAGCAGCGCGCACCCGGCCGTGACGGCTCGCAGGCCGAGGCGGTCACCGACGAAGCCCTGGAGCACCGCGCCGATGGGGTACACGACCCCCAGCGCGACCATGTACAGGCTCAGGATGCGGCCCCGGTAGGCGTCCGGGGCCCGGAGCTGGACGACGGTCCCGAGCCCGGACAGCACGCCGATGTAGGCGGCGCCCACGGCGACGAGGGCGACCGCGGCCAGGACGATGGACGGTGCGGCGGCGTAGGCCAGGAGGGTCAGGGGCACGACGGCCAGGTTGGCGGCGAGGACGCGCCGGCGGCCCAGGCGCAGGGCGAGCGGCGCCAGGGCGAGGGCGCCGGCCACCGCGCCGACTCCCTGGGCCGTGACCAGGAGGGATGCGCCGGCCTCACCTGAGCCGAACAGCTCGAGGGCGACGGCGGGGATGAGGGCGATGAACGGCGAGAGCAGGAGCGCGGTGACCGAGATGGCGAGGATGGCCACGCGGCACCCGGGCTCGGCCGCCGCGGCCCGGATGCCCGTGACGATCCGCCGGCGCAGCGAACCGCCCTCGGTGTCGGGCGGGGCGGGGGAGATGCGGACGGCGCCGAGGGCCAGCAGGACGGCCGCGAACGACGCCGCGTTGACGGCGAAGGCCCAGGTGTAGGACCCGGCGGCGAGGACCACGCCCGCCAGGGCCGGGCCCAGTACCCGACCCAGGTTGTACTGGGCCGAGGACAGGGAGATGGCGCCGAGCAGCTCGTCTCGGTCGACGAGGTCGGGGAGGATGGCCTGGTAGGCGGGGAACCCCAGAGCCGTCATGGTGCCGCCGCAGAAGACGACCACGGTGACGTTCAGGGGCGTGGCGTGCCCCGTCCCCGCCAGGACGGCAAGGACGGTGGCGAAGACGATCTCGCCCAGCGTCGTGGCCAGCAGCCACCGACGCCGGTCGACACGGTCGGCCATGGCCCCGCCCACCGGGGACAGCAGCCCCATGGGCAGGAAGGCCGCCGCCGCCACCAGGCCCGTCCATCCGGCCTGGCCGGTGCGGGCCGTGACCAGCACCCCGACCGCCACCGTCTGCATCCACGACCCGATGTTGGAGACGAGGGCCGCGCTCCACACCAGGGCGAAGTCCCTCCGCCGCAGCGGGCGGAGCGACGAGAGACGGGTCACCCGCTCTCAGGAGCGGTGTAGCGGGCCTCCAGCCGGTAGTGCTCGTCGAGATCAACCACCCGGTTGAACTCGTCGAAGCTCGTGACCAGGTCGAGGTGGTCGCGGAGCGACCCCTCGTCGGCCAGGACCTGGTACGCCCGGCCCACGGCCCGGGCCGCGGCGAAGAGCCCGGTGAGGGGCGAGACGATCAGGTCGTAGCCGAGGTCGTGGAGCTCGGCCGGCGTGAGCAGCGGCGTGCGGCCGGCCTCGATCATGTTGGCCACCCGCACGAGCCCGGGCGTGGCCTCCGCCACCTTCTCCATCTCGGCCACCGACTCGGGGGCCTCCACGAAGATGGCGTCGACGCCGAGCTCGGCCGCGGCGCGGGCCCGCTCCACCGCCTCGACCAGGTCGCATGCCGCCCGGGCGTCGGTGCGGGCGACGACGAAGAGCCGGTCACGGTGCTCGACCGCGGCCCGCAGCTTGACCAGCCAGTCCTCGCGGGGGACGACGCGCTTGCCCGCCATGTGGCCGCACTTCTTGGGCCAGACCTGGTCCTCGAGGAAGATCCCGGCCGCGCCCGCCGACTCGAAGAGCTCGACGGTGCGGATCGTGTTCAGGGCGTTCCCGTGCCCGGTGTCGCCGTCGACGACCACGGCCACGTCGGGGACCCGCCGGCACACCCGGCTGGCGACCTCGGCGATCTCGGCCGACGTGAGGTAGCCGAAGTCGGGCAGGCCCAGGAGGGTGGCCGAGGTGGCGTAGCCGGAGAGGAAGAAGACCTGGTGGCCGGCGGCCTGGGCCAGCCGGGCCGAGAGGGCGTCCCAGACCCCGGGCATGAGCACGGGCCGGCCCCCGGCCAGCAGCGAACGGATGCGGTCCCCGTCCATCGAGAGCCGAGCGTAGGTGAGGTGACCCTCCTACTCGTTCCCGTCGCGCTCCATCACGATCGTCGTGGGTGAGCGCGACGAGAACCGCGGGATCAGACGGGAGCGGGCTCGTCGAGAGCCTGCACCAGGGTGTTCCACGGCAGGGTCGCGCACTTGATGCGGACCGGGAACTTCACCACGCCCTGGAGGGCGGCCAGGTCGCCCAGGTCGACCTCGGGATCGGGGGAGACCGCCTCCTCGACCTCGTGGCCGTCACCGTCGAGGCGGTGCTCGTGGATGGACATCATGGCCTTGAACGCCCGCACCAGCCGGCGGGCCTCCTCGAGGCTGCGGCCCTTGACGGCGGCCGACATCATCGACGCCGACGACTGGCTGATGGAGCACCCCTGCCCGTCCACCCGGACGTCGCGCACCTCGTCGGCGTCGCCGTCGACGTCGACGTAGACGACGACCTCGTCGCCGCACAAGGGGTTGAAGCCCTCCGCCCGGCGCGCCGGCGGGCTGGGCAGGTCGCCCCGGTTCCGCGGGTTGCGGGAGTGGTCGAGGATGATCTCGCGGTAAAGGTCTTCGCGCACGGGCGTTGGGCTCTCTAGGCGGGGAGGAACAGGTCGGAAGCCGACAGCAACGCCTCGCTCAAGGCGTCGACGTCGGACTCGTCGTTGTAGACGTAGAACGACGCCCGGGCCGTGGCGCCCACCCCGAGGCGGCGCATGAGCGGCTTGGCGCAGTGGTGGCCGGCCCGCACGCACACCCCCGCCTGGTCCAGGACCTGGGAGACGTCGTGGGGATGGATGTCCTTGTAGGCGAAGGACACCACTCCCCCGCGCCCGGCCGGGTCGGTCGGCCCAAAGATGCGAAGGGCGTCGCCGTGGCGCTCCGACAGCGTGGAAATGGCGTATGTGGTGAGGGTCATCTCGTGCTCGCGCACCGCGGCCATGTCGAGGCTCTCGAGGTAGTCGACGGCGGCGCCGAAACCGATGGCCTCGGCGATCGGGGGCGTGCCCGCCTCGAACTTCCAAGGCAGCTCGTTGGGGAGCCACCCGTCGAGGCGCACGTCGCGGATCATCTCGCCGCCCCCGAGGAACGCGGGCATGGCGTCGAGCAGCTCCTCGCGGCCCCACAGCACCCCGATGCCGGTGGGGCCGCACATCTTGTGGCTGGAGAACGCGAGGAAGTCGCACCCGAGGTCGGGCACCCGGGTGCGGACGTGGGGGACGAGCTGCGCCCCGTCGACGAGGACCACCGCGCCGGCGGCGTGGGCCGCGTCGGTCAGCTGCCGGACGGGGGTCAGCGTGCCGAGCACGTTGGAACACCCGGTGACGGCCACCAGTCCCACGCCGTCGAGCAGGCGGTCGAGGTCGGTGAGGTCGAGACGCCCGTCGTCGGTGACCGGGAGGAAGCGCAGCTCCACCCCCCGCTCCTCCCGCAGCATGAGCCACGGCACGAGGTTGGCGTGGTGCTCCATCTCGCTGAGCAGGACGGCCTCGCCCTCGCCCAACCGGTGCCGGCCCCATGAGTGGGCGACCAGGTTGATGGCCTCGGTGGCGTTCTTGGTGAAGACAACCTCGCGGGGCGACGGCGCCCCGATGAACCGGGCGACGGTCCCGCGGGCCGCCTCGTAGGCTCCCGTGGCCTCCTCGGCCAGGGCGTACACGCCGCGGTGGACGTTGGCGTGGCGCGTCTCGTAGTACTCGTCCATGGCCCACAGGACGGACCGGGGCTTCTGGGAGCTGGCTGCGGAATCGAGGTAGACGAGGCGCCGCCCCGCCGCTCCACCACCGGAGACCGGGCGGCCGAGGATCGGGAAGTCCTTGCGGACGGTCGCTACGTCGAGCGCCACGCGTCGTACCCCTCCTGCTCGAGCCGGTGGGCCAGGTCGACGCCGCCGCTGGCCACGATGCGACCGTCGATGAGGACGTGGACCACGTCGGGCTGGAGGTACTGGAGGATGCGCTGGTAGTGGGTGATCAGCAGCACCCCGAGCTCCGGCCGGTCGGCCCGGACCTCCTGCACGCCCTTGGCCACCACCTTCAGGGCGTCGATGTCGAGGCCGGAGTCGGTCTCGTCGAGCACCGCGAACTCGGGCTCGAGGATGGCCATCTGCAGGATCTCGTTGCGCTTCTTCTCGCCGCCGGAGAACCCCTCGTTCAGGTACCGGTCGCCGAACGACGGGTCCATGTCGAGGCGCTTCATCCACTCCATGATCGCCAGGCGCAGCTCCAGGACGGAGAGGTCGATGCCCTTCCGGGCGGAGAGGGCCTGGCGGAGGAACTGGGCCACCGACACGCCCGGGATCTCCTCGGGGTACTGGAAGGCGAGGAACATGCCCGACTTCCCGCGGACGTCGGCGGACCACTCGGTGACGTCCTCGCCCCGGAACAGCAGCCGCCCGGCGGTGACCTCGTACTCGGGATGACCGAGGAGGGTGTTGGCCAAGGTCGACTTGCCCGAGCCGTTGGGGCCCATGAGGGCGTGCACCTCGCCGGCCTGCACCGTGAGGTCGACGCCCCTGAGGATCTCGTTGCCCTCGGCGGCGGCGTGCAGCCCCTGGATCTGGAACAGGGGAGGGCTCATGCCCTCATCTTATTAGCACTACCGCCGTAGTGGAAATGGTCAAGCGCCCGCCACACGGCGGTCGGCACCTACGGCGTTCCGTCCACCTCGGGGACGTCCAGGGCCCGGCGGCGTGCCGCCAGGAAGATCACGCCGCCGAGGATGATCCCGACGAGTCCGGTCATGACCAGCCCATCGAGACTCGTGCCGGTCTGGGCCAACGTGCCCGCACCGGCCGTCGTCGAGCTGGTGGCCGAAGGCGTCGTGGTGACAGCCGCGGCAACGATCGTCGGCGCACTCGGGCCCCTTCCGGCGGTGGTCAGCGTCGTCGTCGTGGCCTGCGGGGTGGTCGAGGTGGTGGTC
>DASZOE010000231.1:0-4809 GCA_035550945.1 Acidimicrobiales bacterium | reverse complement strand
ATCGTGGCCACCTCCTACCTGACCTGGCGGTTCAAGGGCACGCGGAGCCTCGTGGAAGGCGTCGCCGTCGTGATCGTCCGGGACGGGAAGCCGCTCGAGGACATTCTCCGGCTCGAGCGGGTGACGGTCGACGAGGTGCTGTCCGGCGCCCGCAACCAGGGCATCGCCGACCTCGACGACGTCGAGATCGGCGTGCTCGAGGCGGACGGCAAGCTCTCGTTCCTCACCCGCGACAAGGAACAGCGCCAGCCGGACGAGAAGCACGCCATGTAGGGCGGGCGGCTCCCCTCCCGATCGCCCGGTGAGAGAGGATCACACGGTGCGCGTGCTGTGCAGCTGCCTGCCCGGGTTCGGGCACTTCCACCCGATGGTCCCGCTGGCCCGGGCCCTCGCCGGGGCGGGCCACGAGGTGGCCTTCGCCACCGCGCCGCGGTTCTGTGAACGGGTGGTCAGGCCCGCGGGATTCCCCGCCTTCGCGGCCGGCGTCAGCCCCGTCGTCGTGGAGGAGGAGACCGCCCGCCTTCCCGAGGTCGCCGGCCTCGGGCCTCGGGACGTCTGGCCCTTCGGGGCCCACATGTTCGCCGGGGTGGCCGCCTCCCGGAAGGTGGCCGACCTCGCCCAGGTGGTCGAGAGCTGGCACCCCGACCTGGTTGTGCACGGGGCGATCGACTTCGCCGGGCCGGTGGCCGCAGCCCGCGCCGGCCTCCCCTGGGTGAACCACGGCGTCGGGGCCCTGCAGCCCCGGGTGTTCTGGGAGCTCTCGGCGGAGGTGGTGGCCCCCCTCTGGGCGGAGTGGGGCGTCCAGCCGGGGCCCCTGGGGGGGATGTTCCGGCACCTCTACCTCGACATCTGCCCTCCTAGCTTCCAGTCCCCCGATGTCGCCCTGGCCCCCTCCCGGCAGCCTGTCCGCCCCGTGCCCTTCGACACCGTGCCCTTCGACACCGCCGCCGGTGGCGGGCGGCCGTCGTGGGGCGGCGACCTCCCGGACCGCCCGACCGTGTACGTGACCATGGGGACGATCTTCAACAGCGCGCCGGGCCTGTTCGAGATGTTGCTCGAGGGCGTGCGGGACGAGCCGTTCAACGTCATCGTCACCGTGGGCCACGACCGCGACCCCGAAGAGCTCGGGCCCCAGCCCGCGAACGTCCGGGTCGAGCGCTACCTCCCCCAGTCCATGCTGTTCCCGCACTGCGACGCGGTCGTGTGCCACGGGGGGTCCGGCACCGTGCTGGCCGCCCTCGGGTCCGGCCTCCCCCTCCTCGTGGTGCCCCAGGGCGCCAACCAGTTCTGGAACGCCGAGCGCTGCGCGGAGCTGGGGGTGGGAATCTCCCTGGGCGAGTCCGAGGCCGGCCCCGAGGCCGTCCGGCGCGGAGTCCGGGCCCTCGTCGAGGAGCCCGGCTACCGGGAGGCGGCGGGGCACCTCGCAGAGGAGATCGGGCACATGCCCTCGCCCGCCGAGGCCGTGCCCCAGCTCGAACGGCTCGCCGGCGTCAGTCCGTGAAGAGACCCAGGGGGAACTTCTCGGTGATGCGCATCACCGGCTGGCCGCCCACGAGGATCCGGTAGGTCCGGAAGACCAGCCTGGACGTCGGCTCGACGTCGAAGTGCTCGGCGCACGTGCCGGCCAGCTCGAACCCGAGGGCCACGATCTCGCGGAAGGTCTCCACCCGGTGCTGGGCCAGGAGCCGCCCGACGGGCCGGTCGCTGCCGATCAGGCCGTCCACGATCTCGGGGGCGAGTCCGTCGGGGGTGATGACAGAGTCGGCGAACAGGAAGTTCTGGCCACTGATCGCCCCCTGCAGCAGGACGGTCCGCCGCAGCACGCGCCCCGAGGGCGGGAGGTCGAGCTCGGGCCGGCGGGCGTCGACCGAGCCGAAGCTCTGCTCGAGCTTGACGACGCGTATCGGCTCGTTGGCATAGGCCTCGAGCACGTCGGTGACGGTGCCGTCGGTGATCAGCAGGATGCGCTGGAGGATGCTGAGAGGGGGCCCGCCTTCGTTGAGCGCACCGAAGAGGTCGAGCAGGCTCTGCTTCGCGTCCACGTTGGCATCCTTGCGACGTTCGACGACTGCGGTTCGCACGCCCCGCGACACGGGTGCGAGACGTGCTGCCCGCCAACGGCAATCGGTTGTGTCCCAGCGCCGCTTCGCCCGCCGGACGGAAGCCCCGAGCCCCCGCCTTGACCGCGGAGGCCGAGTCGGCGGTGACACCCTACCCGGCCGGCGTCACCCCGGGTAGTGGTCGATTGCACTTATTGCGGCTCCGAAGGCGCTTCCGGCTGCTGCTATCCCGTCAGGCGACCTTGACGACGCCCTGCATCCCGCCTTGGAAGTGGCCCGGCATGTGGCAGCCGAACGGGACCTCGGCCTTGGCCGGGAAGGTCCAGGTGATCTCCTTCGTCTCGCCGGGCTCGACGAAAAGGCGGGCCTCCGTGTCGGACATCTTCATCTCGGCGTCGCCCATCGCCGCCATCTCCTGCTCGTGGGCCTCCTGGGCCTTCTTGTCGGCCAGGAAGAACTCGTGGAGCGAGGTGGCGGTGTTCGTGACCCTGAAGGTGATCGTCTCACCCGCCTTCGCCTCGACCATCGGGGGATCGAACTTCCGGGTGTCGAGCTGCTTGATCTCGACGGTGCGGGTCGCGGCCGCGGGTTCGGCCGCCTTGCCGATGTCCGTCTTCTTGCTGCTGCACCCAGCCATGACGAGGATGATGCCGACGACCGCCGCCAGCCGCTTCCCCATTGCCGAACCTCCAGTGCCTGCCACGCCTGCGCTTCGGTTGTGCCGCCGCCGCCTGGAGGACGCTAGAGCATGGCGCCGGTAGCGTGCACGGGCAGTTCCGCCCGGCCCGAGGATCGACATGCCCAGCCCCAGCTCACGCGTGCCGGCCGCCGACGGCGTGACCGTGGCCGTCCACGCCCTGGGCGGGACGGGGCCGCCGATCGTGTTCGCCCACGCCACCGGCCTCCACGGCCTGGTGTGGCGCGGCCTCGCCGCCCACCTGGTGGACGCCTTCTCGTGCACGTCCTTCGACGAAAGGGGCCACGGCGACTCGGGGCTCCCCCAGGACCTCGACTTCGACTGGCGGGGCTTCGCCCTCGACACGCTGGCGGTGGTGGACGGCCTGGCAAGCGCGCCCTTCGGGGTGGGCCACTCGTCGGGCGCCACCGCCCTCCTCCTGGCCGAGCAAGCTCGGCCAGGGACGTTCCGAGCCCTCTACTGCTTCGAGCCCGTGGTCGTCGCCGCCGACCCGCCCCTCGGGCGCGACATCGGCAACTGGCTGGCCGCGGGGGCGCGCCGGCGGCGGGAGGTGTTCTCCTCCCGCTCCGAGGCCCGGGCCCACTACGCGGGCAAGCCCCCGTTCGACCGCTGGGCCCCCGACGCCCTTTCCGACTACGTGGAGCACGGCTTCGCCGACCGGCCCGAAGGCTCGGTGCGCCTCAAGTGCCGGGGCGAGCACGAGGCGCTGATCTACGAGATGGCCTCCGCCCACGACGGCTTCGGCCGCATGTCCGAGGTCAGGTGCCCGGTGGTCGTGGCGAGAGGCGGCGACACCGACGCCATGAGCCCGCCCGCCCTCACCGGGCTCGTCGAGCGGCTCCCCGACGCCCGCGTCGAGGTCCTGCCCGGCCTGGGCCACTTCGGTCCCCTCGAGGATCCCTCGGCGGTGGCCCGCTCGATCCGGGCGTCGTTCGCCTGACCCCTCGCTTCTCGGCGCCAGGGCTATGGGAGCTGGCGCAGCTCGACGGTGACGCCGTCGGGGTCGCGGAGGTAGGCGACCCGCATGCCCGCGTTCGGTCCGGCAGCCACCTCGATGGGGCCCTCACCCACCGGGCGGGCGCCGCAGGCCACCGCGTGGCCGTGGGCGGTGGCCATGTCGCCCACGCGGAGACAGATGTGCACGTTGCCGGGATGGGCGGTGCCGTCGGGCAAAGGACCCTCCTCCCGGTCCAGGTAGTGCAGGAGCTCGAGGGCCCCGCCACCGGGCAGGTCGACCCAACAGGTCTCGATGCGCAGGCCCGCGGGATAGCCCAGCAGGCCGCCCAGACGAGGTCCGGCGAGGAGGCCCCGGTCGCGCCCCGGGGTGTCCAGGAGCCGCTCCCAGAACCCGACCGAGCGGTCGAGGTCGGCCACGGTGATGCCGACGTGGTCGACGACCGAGAACAGGGGCCGGGTCAAGGCGCCTCCGCTCCGGCGACGTCGGACAGGGCGGCGTCGAGCAGGTGGACGGCCCGCAGCGCGGTCTCCTCGTCGATCACCAGAGGCGGGGTGAGGCGGAGGATGTGGCCGCCCCCGGCCAGGAGAACGCCGCGCCGGGCGAGGGCCACGAGCAGGCGGCGGACGAAAGCGGGCGGCACCTTGGCCTTCGTCTCCCGGTCGGCGACCAGCTCGACGGCGAGCAGCAGCCCCCGGCCCCGTACGTCGCCGATGACGGCGTGGCGGGACCGCAGGTCGTCGAGGGCGGCGAGCATGGCGGCACCGACCCGGCGGGCGTTGGCCAGAACGGCCCCGTCCTCCAGCAGGCCCAGGGTGGCGGCGCCGGCGGCGCACGCCAGGTTGCCGCTGGCGAAGGTGGACGCCCCGGCGCCGGGACCGCCGAAGGGCAGGGCGTCGAGGACCTCCCGGCGGGACGCGATCAGGGAGACGGGATAGCCGGAGGCCAGCCCCTTTCCGGCCAGGAGGACGTCGGGCACGACCCCGGACTCCTCGAACGCCCACATGGAGCCGGTGCGGCCCAGGCCGCAGAGGATCTCGTCGAAGATCAGCAGGGCGCCGGTGCGGTCGCAGAACTGGCGGACGTGGGCGAGGAAC
>DASZOE010000230.1:0-3452 GCA_035550945.1 Acidimicrobiales bacterium | reverse complement strand
TTCGAGACGTTCGTGAGCGGGTCGTCGAACCGCTTCGCCCTGGCCGCGGCCATGAACGTGGCCGAGAAGCCGGCGCGGTCGTTCAACCCCCTGTTCATCTACGGCGACGCCGGGCTGGGCAAGACCCACCTCCTGCACGCCATCGGGAACTACGTCCGCCAGCACTATCCCGACCTCCACGTCATGTACGTGTCGGCCGAGAGCTTCACCAACGACTTCATCGACTCGATCCGCACGAACACGCAGTTCGCGTTCAAGCAGCGGTACCGCACGTGCGACGTCCTCCTCGTCGACGACATCCAGTTCCTCGAGCGCAAGGACGGCACCCGGGAGGAGTTCTTCCACACCTTCAACTCCCTCCACGACGAGAACCGCCAGATCGTCATCACCTCCGACCGGGCCCCCAAGAACCTCTCCGCCTTCGAAGACCGTCTCACGACCCGCTTCGACTGGGGCCTCACCACCGACGTGCAGCCCCCGGAGCTCGAGACCCGGATCGCCATCCTCCGCCGCAAAGCCGAGCGCGAGTCCATCCCCCTGCCCGACGACGTGCTGGAGTACATCGGCACCCACATCACCGACAACATCCGGGAGCTCGAGGGGGCCCTCATCCGGGTCGCGGCCTACGCCAGCATCCATGCCGTCCCGGCCACCCGCCTCCTGGCCGAGGAGCAGCTCCGCGACCTCATCAACTCCGAGGCCCGCCAGCTGACCCCCCGCATGATCCTCGAGACGACCGCCGAGATGTTCGGGACCACAGTGGAGGACCTGGTGGGCAAGAGCCGCAGCCGGCCCCTGGTCACCTCCCGGCAGATCTGCATGTACGTCTTCCGGCAGATGACGGACTTCAGCTACCCGGCCATCGGCCGGGAGTTCGGCGGCCGCGACCACACCACGGTCATCCACGCCGTTGACAAGATCAGCCGGCTCATGAAGGAACGGCGGGCCATCTTCGACCAGGTAACGAACCTCATGCAGCGCCTCGGCAGCGGTGCATGACCGGTGGACGCGCCCGGGACGAGGCTGGGGACCACGCCCTGTCCGTCCCCAGGCATCCCGCCCCACCGCTCCGGCCTGTGACATCGTGGGGACGACGGTGGGACGGCCAGACGTCGCTGACCTGCAACGAGGTCGTGCCGTCCACAGTCAACAGGCCCTACTACTCCCCCCTGTGTTTCTCTCTAAAGGACATGTAGAGGTAGGCGCGTGAAGTTCCGCTCCGAGCGTGACGCCCTGCTCGACGCCCTCGGCACCGCTGCCCGGGGCGCGGCGACCCGTGGGGGCGCCCTGGCCGCCCTCTCCGGTGTGCGCATGGAGGTGGTCGACGACACCCTCCATCTGGCCGGTAGCGACCTCGACGTCACCGTCCAGGTCGAGGTGCCGGTGTCGGGGTTGGAGCCGGGGGTCTGCGTGGTTCCCGCCCGCCTGGCCACCGACATCGTGCGGGCCGTCGAACCCGGTGCCGTGCTGCTGTCGGTCGAGGCTGGCGAGGCGGTGATCTCCGCGGGCCGGTCCCAGTTCGCGGTGCGGCTCCTGCCCGCAGAGGAGTTCCTCCGTCTCCCCGAGCCCGCGGCCGAGGCCGTCACCCTCGACGCCGCCGAGCTGGCCCGGGCTCTGCACCAGGTGGTGCCGGCGGCCAGCCACGACGAGGCCCGCCCCATCCTCACCGGCGTGCTCATGGCCGCGGAGGGGACGGGCTTGCGGTTGGTGGCCACCGACTCCTACCGGCTGGCCCTCCGCGACCTTCCGGGCACGAGCCTCCTGGCCGAGGGTCAGCACGTGCTCGTGCCGTCCCGCGCCTTCGGTGAGCTCACGCGGGTGCTGAGCGGCGCCGACCAGGTGCGCCTGCGGCTCGGGTCCGACGAGGCCAGCTTCGAGGTGGGCTCGGTGCGGGTCACCACCCGCCTCATCGAGGGTGAGTTCCCGAACTACCGGCAGCTCATCCCGCCGAGCTATCCCAACCGGTTGATCGTCGGGAAGGAGCCCCTGCTCGACGCCGTGCGGCGGGTGAAGCTCCTCGCCCGCGAGGCCACGCCCATCCGGCTGGCCCTCCGGCACGACGGCCTCGAGCTCACCGCCGTCACCCAGGACGTGGGCCAGGCGCGCGAGGACGTCGACGCCAAGTACGAGGGCACCGAGCTGACGGTGGCGTTCAACCCCGAGTTCCTGCTCGACGGGCTGGAGGCGACCGCCGGCGACCAGGTGGTCCTCGAGACCCTCGACGCCCTGAAACCCGCCACCGTCCGGGCCACCGAGAGCACCGACTTCCTCTACCTGCTCATGCCCGTCCGGGTCTCCTGATCCCTCCGCCACCCGGCGGCCGTTCTTGCAACTCGACCACCTCTGGCTCACCGACTTCCGTAGTTGGACCGCGGCCGAGCTGGCGCTGAGCGGGGGTCTGACGGTGGTGCGGGGCCGCAACGGCGCGGGCAAGACGAACCTCCTCGAGGCGGTGGGCTACCTGGCCACGCTCTCGTCGTTCCGCGGTGCCCCGGCGGAGGCACTCGTTCGCCATGGGGCGGAGCAGGCGGTGGTCCGGGGCGAGGGTCGCCGGGGCGACCGCACAGTGCTCGTCGAGGTCGAGATCCGGCCGCGGGGCCGGGGCCGGGTGGTCCTCAACCGCCAGCCCGTCCGCCGCGCCAGCGACCTGTTCGACGCCCTGCGGGTCAGTGTGTTCTCGCCCGACGACCTCGTGCTCGTGAAGGGGCCGCCCGCCGGCCGGCGACGCTGGCTCGACGACGCCCTCGTCTCCCTGCACCCGCGCTATGACGCCCTGCGGCGGGACTTCGAGCGGGTCGTGCGCCAGCGCACCACCCTCCTGGGCCAGGCCGGCGGCCGTCTCACGCCCGACGTGGCCACCACCCTCGACGTGTGGGACGCCAAGCTCACCGAGACGGGCGAGGCCCTGGCCGGGGCGCGGGCCGACCTTCTCGCCCGCATGGAGCCCCTAGTGGCGAAGGCCTACTGCGACCTGGCCGGCTGCGTGCCCGGGGGGACCATCGTGGGCCTCAGGTACGACGCGCCGTGGCGCGAGCGGGGGCTGGCCGCAGGCCTGGTCGACTCCCGCGCCGACGAGCTGCGGCGGGGCGTGAGCCTGCTCGGGCCCCACCGCGACGACGTGGTCCTGACCCTCGCCGACCTGCCGGCGCGGACGCACGCGTCCCAGGGCGAGCAGCGGACACTGGCCCTGGCCTTGCGGCTGGCCGCCCACACGGTGGTGGCCGAGGAGGTCGGGGAACCGCCGCTGCTCCTGCTCGACGACGTGTTCTCCGAGCTCGACGCCGACCGCAGCGCCCGGCTGGTCGAGCACCTGACGCCCGGCCTGCGTGGCCCGAACGCAGTGGCCGGACAGGCGCTGCTCACCACCACCGGACCCGTCCCCGCCGGAGCGGTGCCCGAGCGGGTGCTGCGGGTGGCGGACGGGCGCCTCGTGCGGGACGACGGCCCGTGAC
>DASZOE010000229.1:0-4797 GCA_035550945.1 Acidimicrobiales bacterium | reverse complement strand
GCGCCGGCCAGGGCGTGCACGACCGCTCGTGCCGCGCCCCCGGCGCCGACCACCAGGCAGACCTGGCCCGCCGGGTCGAAACCCTCCTCGGCGAGAGACGCCAGGAAGCCGGCCCCGTCGGTGTTGTCGCCCGACAGGCGCCCGTCCGGCAGGGGCACCACGGTGTTCACCGCGCCGACGGCCAGGGCGGCCGCCGACAGCTCGTCGACGGAGGCGGCGGCGTCGCCCTTGTGGGGCATGGTCACCGACAGGCCCTCGATTCCGAGGGCCCGCATCCCGGTCAGCGCCGCGGCCGCCTCCCCCCCGGGGACCTCGAAGGCCAGGTAGACCCAGTCCAGCTCGAGAGCCCGGAAGGCGGCGTTGTGCAGGACCGGCGACAGCGAGTGGCGCACCGGGTCGCCGATCACCGCGGCCACCCGGGTGCGGCTGCCGGGTGCCCAGGGGACGCCCCTCGGCACGCCTACAACAGGCCCTTGGACTGGGCCTCCGCCCTCAGGCGCTCGAACTCGGCGGCCGTGGCCGCGAACGAGTGCTTGCCGTTGGCGTCGGAGAGGACGTAGTAGATGTGCGGCGAGGGCGGCGGGTCGAGCACGGCCCGCAGCGCCTCGTGGCCGGGGCTGGCGATGGGGCCGGGCGGCAGGCCGGCGATCTTGTAGGTGTTGTAGGGGTGGTCCACCTCGAGGTCCTTGAAGAGCAGGCGCTCCTTCTGCTTCCCCAGGGCGTACTGCACGGTGGCGTCGATCTGCAGCGGCATGTCCCGGTCGAGGCGGTTGTAGATGACCCGGGCGATCGGGCTCCGGTCCTCGTCGACCTTGGCCTCCCGCTCCACGAGGGAGGCGGCGACGATGATCTCGTAGGGCGAGAGCTCCAGGCGGGCGGCCGCGGCGGGGAGGCCGATTGACGCGACGTACTGGTCGAAGGCGTCGACCATGCGGGTGAGGATGGCGGTCTCGTCCTCCTTGCGATCGACGAAGTACGTCTCCGGGAGGATGAGGCCCTCGAGGTTCGTGTTGCCCGGGGGCTGGAACTGCGAGCGGACCGTGCCGCTCCGCGCCGCGTCCAGGAAGCGCTCGGCCGAGCGTCCGGGCAGCTCCCCCACCTTGGCCGCGATCTCCGCGAGGGTCAGGCCCTCGGGGATGGTGAGGCGGTCTCGGTCGACCACCCCGCCCTTCTCCAGGGTCGTGATGACGTCGCCCATGTGCTCGTTGCGGTGGAAGACGAAGTCCCCGGCCTTTATCGAGTCGGCGCCCTTGAACCGGGCGTAATAGGAGAACACCGTGGCGTTGCTGATCACGCCCTGCCGCTCCAGCTCCTTGCCGATGTCGGAGGTGGACTGCCCGGGCTTGACCGTGATCCGGACCTCGGATCCCGGCGGGCCCGACGGGTCGATCTGGCCCCTCACCCAGACGACGGTGAACACCGCGAGCAGCACCAGGACCACGAGCACACCGAGGAGCACGAAGGGCCAGCGGCGGCGGCGGCCGAAATCGTCGAAGTCATCGGCCTCGACGTCGTAGAAGGTCCGGACGCTCATCGCTTGAACTCCCACCCTCGAGGGGGCCCTGGTGGGGCGGTCCTGGTCATCCTCGCGGCTCGGGCCGGTGGCCGTCGAGCCAGGACTGGAGCATCACCGCGGCGGCTTCGTCGTCGACGGGGCGGCCGGCGCCACGTCCCGAGCGGCGCGCCCCGGGCCCCGGCGCGCCACTCCGTTCCGGCCACGGAGGCCGGCGGCGGGCGGTGACGGTGCTCAGGCGCTCATCGTGCAGCTCCAGGGGCACGTCGAGGAGGGGCGCCAGGGCGTCCGCCTCCTCACCGGCCCACCGGGCCGCGGGACCGGCCGTCCCGTCGAGGGAGAGGGGGAGGCCCACGACCACCCGGGCCGCTCCGAGCTCCCGGACCAGGGCGGCGAGAGCGGCCCGGTCGGCGTCGGGATCGGCGCTGCGGTGGAGGACGGTGTGGGGCGTGGCCACCGTCGCCCGGTCGTCGCTGACGGCCACACCGACGCGGCGGGTGCCCAGATCGATGCCGACGACCCTCAAGTGCCGGCCGCCTTCATCCGGCGGCGGCCTGGCGGGCCAGCTCGAGGGCCTCGTCGAGGCGGCTCGCGTCCCGCCCGCCGGCCACCGCCCGCTCGGGATTGCGGCCCACCCCGCCGCCCACGGCGCGGGCCGCGTCGACGAGCAGGTCCGACGCCATCAGGCCGCTGTCCCTGGCGACGACCGCCACCAGGGCCACCCCGCGGTCGGCCACCGCTCCGAGGACGACGGCGCGCACGCCGGGCTGCTCGCGGACGGCGACGGCCAGCGTCTCCAGGTCCTTCCGGGGGGTGCCGTCGGGGATGCGGGCCACGACCACGCCGTCGACCGCGGCGGAGGCCAGGGACGCGGCCTGGCTCCCGGCCTGCTCCCGGCGCAGGACCTTCACCTGCTCGCCCAGGGCCCGGTTCTCCTCCAGCACCCGCTCGACCCGCTCCGGCACCTCCGGGGGCGGCACCCGCAGCAGGGTGGCGGTGCGCCCGAGCAGCTCCTCCTCGTGGCGGATGCGCTCCAGGCTCCCGGTGCCGGTGACGGCCTCGATCCGGCGCAGGTTGGCGCCGATGGAGCCCTCGGACACGATCTTTATGGGCCCGATGGTGCCCAGGGCGGGCACGTGGGTGCCCCCGCACAGCTCCACCGACCGGGGCCCGGCCTCCACCACCCGCACGACGTCGCCGTACTTCTCGCCGAAGAAGGCGATGGCCCCCAGGCGCTCGGCCTCCTGGCGCGAGGTCTCGTAGGCCCGCACCGGCACGTTGGCCAGCACGTCGCCGTTGGCCACGTCCTCGACCCGGGCCAGCTCCTCGGGCGTGAGCGAGCCGTAGTGGCTGAAGTCGAACCGCAGGCGGTCGGGGGCGACGAGCGATCCCGCCTGCTTCACGTGGGAGCCGAGGACCTCGCGCAGGGCTCCGTGCAGCAGGTGCGTGCCGGTGTGATTGCGGCGGATGGCGTCCCGCCGCTGGGCGTCGATCTGCGCCGTCGCCTCCTGGCCGGCGGCGATCCGTCCCGAGACCGGACGGGCGTGGTGGCGGACGAGCCCGGGCACCGCGCTCGTCGTGTCGAGCACGTCCACCCTTCCCGTCTCGGTGGTGATGGTGCCCGTGTCGCCCACCTGGCCGCCCGCCTCTGCGTAGAACGGGGTGCGGTCGAGGAAGACCTCGACGTCCTCGCCCTCCTCGCCACCGTGACCCGGGAGCACGGCCAGGACGCGGGCCGCGCTGCACGTCTCCACGTAGCCGCGGAACTCGGTGACCCCGAACTGCTCGACGAGCTCGCGGTACTCGGCCAGGCGGGACGGGTCGGCGCCCGCGGATCCCCCCGCGGCAGCTTCCCGGGCCCGCCGCCGCTGGGCCTCCATCTCCTCGTCGAACCCGGCCACGTCGACCTCGACGCTCCGCTCGCCGGCCAGCTCGAGGGTGAGCTCCAGGGGGAACCCGAACGTGTCGTGGAGGCGGAAGGCCACGCCGCCGGCCAGGCGACCGCCGGCGCCGGCCCGGGCCAGCTCCTCGTCGAGGATCGCCGAGCCCGAGCGGAGAGTCTGGCGGAAGCGCTCCTCCTCCCGGGTCACCACGCCGGTGACGAAGTCGCGGTTGCGCTCCAGGTCGGGGTACGCGGCGGCCATGACCTTCACGGTGGCGTCCACGAGGTCCGGCGTGACCAGCCGCTCCACCCCGAGGGTGAAGGCGTGGCGCACGGCCCGCCGGATGATCCGGCGCAGCACGTAGCCCCGGTCCTCGTTGGACGGGAACACGCCGTCGCTGACGAGGAAGCTCATGGAGCGGGCGTGGTCGGCGAGGATGTGCAGGCTGACGTCGACCTCGGGGTCGTCGCCGTAGGTGCGGCCAGTGGCCGTCGCCGCGGCGTCCACGAGGGGACGCAGGACGTCGGTGTCGAAGACCGAGTCGACGCCCTGCAGGACGGTGAGGCAGCGCTCCAGGCCGGCGCCGGTGTCGATGATGCGCATCGGCAGCGGCTTGAGCGTCCCGTCCGGCTGGCGGTCGTACTGCATGAAGACGAGGTTCCAGATCTCCCGGAAGCGGGCGGGGGCGCCGTGCGCAGGCCCGCCGCCCTCGCCGAACTCCGGCCCCTTGTCGAAGTACACCTCCGAGCACGGGCCGCACGGGCCGGTCTCGCCCATCTCCCAGAAGTTGTCGTCGCCCATGCGCTGGATCCGCTCGGGGGGCACACCGATGGCGTCTTGCCAGACCTCGGCTCCCTCGTCGTCGCTGTCGTGCACCGTGACCCAGAGGCGGTCGGGGTCGAGACCCAGCACGTCGGTGAGCAGCTCCCACGCGAAGGGGATCGCCCCTTCCTTGAAGTAGTCGCCGAAGCTGAAGTTGCCCAGCATCTCGAAGAACGTGAGATGGCCCCACGTGACGCCGATGTTGGCGATGTCGTCGTGCTTGCCCCGGACGCGCACACACTTCTGCACCGAGGGCGCCCGCGGCGCGGGCGGTGACTCCTCGCCGAGGATGTAGGGCAGGAACTGGTTCATGCCCGCGTTGGCGAACATGGGAGCGGCGGGGTGGTGAGGGATCAGCCCCATCGACGGGACCAAGGTATGGCCGCGGTCGACGAAGAAGCCCGGGAAGGCGCGGCGAAGCTGATCCTCTTTCGTAATGGGTGCATCCATGGCTGTCCGAGCCAGACTACCGACCGGCGCCGCCGCCGTTCAGCGCGGCTGCGCTCTCAACGGGCCCGACGCTCGATCTCGGCGCGCAGCTCCCCCTCCCGCTCGCGCATGGCCTCACGACCCTCGTCC
>DASZOE010000228.1:0-3833 GCA_035550945.1 Acidimicrobiales bacterium | reverse complement strand
GCGCAAGGGGCCGCGGGGCGGTGGACGGGACCGCGACGCCATCTTCGACCACGTGCTCGGCGCCGACGTCGGCTACGCCCGCCAGCTCGGCCTCCGCCTCCGCCAGCCGGCCCCCGACGACCACGACGCGGTCGAGGCGCTGCGGGCCTCGGTCGAGGCCGCCATCAGGGACGCCCGGGCGCCGTTCCCGCCCAGCCCGCCCAAGGCCTGGCCCTTCCGCTACGGGGCCCGGCGCATCGCCTGGCACGCCCTCGACCACGCCTGGGAGATCGAGGACCGGGCCGGGCCTCTCGAGGCCGCAGGGTAGGGAGGTGGAGGCGCTCGCCATCGTCCTCCTGGTGATCCTCTTCCTCGCCGTCGCCGCTCTGATCGCGGCCGCCGTCGCCTACTGGATCATCGCCGTCCTGGAGGTGGCCCGGCTGCCGGAGCCGCACTTCCGGGCGGCCGGCACCGAGAAGCTGACCTGGCTCCTCGTGGTCGTGCTGGCGGGGATCATCGGCGCCCTCGTCTGGCGCTTCGCCAAGCGGGCCGAGGTGCTGGCCGCGGCCGGACGCCTCCCGCCGGCACCGCCCGGCTGGTACCCCGAGCCCGGGACGGGCACGCTCCGCTGGTGGGACGGCGGCCGGTGGACCGACCACCGTCACGCGGCACCGGGCTAGCGCGCCGACAGGCGGTCGGCGACCACGCGGAGGCGGTCCATGGGCACCACCGCCGCGGCCCGCAGCCAGCCCGCCCCCTGGGGCCCGTAGAACTCGCCGGGCGCGACGACGGCGCCGCCCCGGCGGGCCAGCTCGTCGGCCGCGACCCAGGAGTCACCGCCCGGGGCCCGGGCCCACAGGTAGAAGCTCCCTCCCGGCCACGAGCACTCCCATCCCAGGGAGGCGAGGACGTCGGCGAGGAACTCGAGGCGTTCGTGGTACCGCCGGCGCTGCTCCTCCACGTGGGCGTCGTCGCCGAGGGCCACCGTCGCCGCGGCCTGCACCGGTCCGGGCACCATCATGCCCACGTGCTTGCGGACCTCGGCCAGGTAGGCGACCAGGTCGGGGTCCCCGGCGATGAAGCCGGCCCGCAGGCCGGCCAGGTTGGAGCGCTTGGAGAGGGAGTGGACGGCGACGAGGCCGTCGAGGCCGTGCTCGAGGATGGTGCGGCGGGGCCCGTCCCACGTGAACTCCACGTAGCACTCGTCGGAGAAGACGGGGACGGCCCGGGCCCGGGCCCATCCCGCCACCGCGCCGAGGTCGTCGAGGGCGCCCGTGGGATTGGCCGGCGTGTTGACCCAGAGGCACAGGGCGCGCGCCGCGTCGGCCTCGGCCACCGCGGCCAGGTCGATACGCCACTCCTCGTCGACGGGAACCGGCACCGGTCGGCAGCCGGCGAGCACGGCTCCCATCTCGTAGGTCGGATAGGAGACCGCCGGGTAGAGCACGGTGTCCTTGCTCGGGTCGCGCAGGCGCAGCCAGTGGGGCGTGGTGGCCACCAGCTCCTTGGTGCCGACGCACGCGGCGATGGCCGCGCTCGGGACCTCCACGCCGAGGCGCCTCGCCATCCACGCCCGGGCCGCGTCCCGGAAGGCGACGGACCCGATCGAGGGTGGGTAGCCCCGCTCCGCACCCGACGAGGCCAGCGCGTCCACCACCGCGGTGGGGGGCGGGTCGCCCGGGGTCCCGATGGAGAGGTCCACCGCCCCCCCGTCGTGGGCGCGGGCCAGCGCCAGCACCGGGCCCAGGCGGTCGTAGGGGTACGGCGGCGGGCGGAAGCCCGGTCCCGGCTCGGTGCCCGGACGGGACGGAGGCGCGCCCGCGCCGCTCACGCCGGCTCCTAGCCCGTCCGGAAGTCGGCGAAGCGGGCCACGTCGGCGGGGCCGAGGCGGACGCGCAGACGCGTGAGCTCGGCCTCGTGCTCCTCGGACATCACCTCGCCGTGGCGGTGCAGGGCGGCGACCACGTCGCCCCGGTGGTAAGGGACGGCCAGCTCCACGAGCCGCGACAGCGCCCGCAGGCGGTCGCTCACCGCGGCGAGGAGGTCGTCGATGCCGGCGCCCGTCCGGGCGGAGACGAGGACGGCGTCGGGGTGCCGGTCGATGACCCGCTTGAGCTCGCCCACCGGCTGCGTGCCCGAACGCAGTGGTAGCTGACCGTTCAGCATGTCGGCCTTGTTGAGGGCCAGGAGCTCGGGGACGTGGTCGGCGCCGATCTCGACCAGCACCGTGCGCACGGCGTCCATCTGGGCCTGGGGATCGGGGAAGGCGGCATCGACGACGTGGAGCAGGAGGTCGGCCTCGGCCACCTCCTCGAGCGTCGACCGGAAGGCCTCGACCAGCTGGTGGGGAAGCTTGCGCACGAACCCCACCGTGTCGGTGACCAGCACCCGCTCGCCGCCCGGGAGGTCGAGGCGGCGGGTCGTGGGGTCCACGGTGGCAAAGAGCCGGTCCTCGACGAGGACGTCGCTGCGGGTGAGGCGGTTGAGGAGCGTCGACTTGCCCGCGTTCGTGTAGCCGACCAGGGCGACGGTCTGGAGCCGGGACCGGGCCCGGGCTTTGCGCTGCGTGCGCCGGTTCTTGGCCAGCTCCTTCAGGTCGGCGTCGAGCTTGGTGGCCCGGCGCAGCAGGCGCCGGCGGTCGACCTCGAGCTGGGTCTCGCCCGGGCCCCGGGTGCCGATGCGGCCCGCCTGCTGGCTCAGCGCCATCCCCCGGCCCCGCAGCCGGGGCAGCCGGTAGCGCAGCTGCGCCAGCTCCACCTGGGCCTTGCCCTCCTGGGTGTGGGCGTGCTGGGCGAAGATGTCGAGGATCACGGCGGTCCGGTCGATGGCCGTGCGCCCGAGGATCTTCTCCAGGTTGCGGCTCTGGGCCGGAGACAGCTCGTCGTCGAAGACCACCGTGTCGGCGTCGACCGTCTCGGAGAGCTCCCGCAGCTCCTCGGCCTTGCCCTTCCCGACGAAGGTGGCCGGGTCGGGGGTGTCCCGGCGCTGGAGGACGCGCTCGGCCTCGTCGGCACCCGCCGTGTCGACCAGGGCCGCGCGCTCGTCGAGCGACGCCTCGGCCGCTTCCACCGTGGTGGGAGGGATGGCGACACCGACGAGGACGATGCGCTCCCGCTTGTCCCGCTCGATCAGGGCCACGGGACCTCCACCGTGGCCACGAGGTCGGCCGGGCCGACGAGGCGGATGCTCCCGTCGGGGAGGAGCTCGACGTCGAGGGCGCCCCCGGGCTGGTGGACCGTGACCCGCTCCCCCACCAGGCCCCAGCGATGGGCGGCCACTGCCGCCGCGCAGGAGCCGGTGCCGCACGCCGCGGTCTCGCCCACCCCCCGCTCCCAGACCCGCATCGAGAGCTCGTCGGGCCCGGGGCCGGCGGCGACGACCTCGACGTTGAGATCGCGCAGTCCCGGCGCCCCCTCGGTCAGCTCGACCTTGGCCGGGTCCTCGACCTCGACGACGAGATGGGGATTGCCCATGTCCACGCGGAGGTGGCGACGGTCGCCGACCACGACCGGCTCCGTGCCCGAACGGAGTAGCAGCTCGTCGGGCCAGGACCCGGGGTCGACGTCGGCCGCGCCCATCTCGGCGCTGAGGCGACCGTCGGGGTGCGGGCGAACGACCGAGACGCCGGCGTCGGTGCGGACCCGCACGGGGCCGGGCGGGACGGCGCCCGCGTCGATGAGCGCCCGGGCCAGGCACCGCAGGCCGTTGCCGCTCGTCTCGGCCCGGCCCCCGTCGGCGTTCCAGAGCTCCATTGTCACGTCGGCGTCGACATCTGCCACTGCCTCTTTGGCGGCTGGCTCTTCGGCGGCCGGGCCGCCCGGGCCGGCGGGGCCGGGGGCGGCGGCCGTCGGCCG
>DASZOE010000227.1:0-6324 GCA_035550945.1 Acidimicrobiales bacterium | reverse complement strand
CCGGTCCGGGGGAGGGACTCCTCTGGCGGCGACTGGGAGACGGGCGGAGATGGCGGCGGGAGGTCTCGATCCTCAGGGGCCGGCCGCCGAGTCGATGGCCGACCTGTGGTGGCTGATGCTCGGCCTCGGCGTGGCCGTCTTCGTCGTCTTCGCCGTCGTCCTGGCAGTGGGCCTGTTCCGCCGGCGTCCTCCCGAGGCAGCCGAACCGGGCTCCGTGCAGCAGAACCGCTTCCGGGGCTGGATGGTCGGGGGAGGCGTGGCCGTGCCCTTGATCGTGATCGCCGTCGTGTTCGCGGCGACCGTGCACGCCATGCGAGACATCCCGACCGCGGCTCCGGCGGGGGCCCTCGTGATCGAGGTCGTGGGGCACCAGTGGTGGTGGGAGGTCCGCTACCCCGAGGAGAGGATCACCACCGCCAACGAGGTCCACATCCCGGTGGGCCGCTCCGTGGCGTTGCGGCTGACCTCCGCCGACGTCATCCACAGCTTCTGGGTGCCGGAGCTGGGCGGGAAGATGGACATGTTGCCCGACAAGACCAACACCCTGGTCCTGGAGGCGGACGAGCCGGGGGAGCACGTCAGCCGCTGCGCCGAGTTCTGCGGCCTCCAGCACACCCTGATGGGGATGGTCGTGGTGGCCGAGCCCGCGGACCGCTTCAACTCCTGGGTGGCGGCCCGCCGGCAGCCGGCAACCGAACCGGGCGAGGCGACGGCCCGGCGCGGCGCGGAGGTCTTCCTCGGCGCCGGGGGCTGCGCCTCGTGCCACGCCGTCCGGGGCACGGCCGCCGTCGGCACCGTCGGACCTGACCTGACCCACTTCGCCAGCAGGCCCACCCTCGGTGCCGCGCCCGTTCGCAACACGCCCGACAACCGGGCCGCGTGGGTCGCCGACCCGCACGCCCTCAAGCGGGGCGTGGCCATGCCGGCAACACAGCTCGGTGCCGACGACCTCGACGCCGTGCTGGCCTACCTGGGGTCTCTTCGCTGAGCACCGCGCCGGCGCCGCCGTCGGGCCAGGACGGACCCAGGGTCGAGCAGCCCCTGAGCCACGACGAGCTCAACCGTCTGTTTGCCGACCCGCCTGGGCTGTGGGGACAGCTGACGGGCGTCCAGAACGACAAGCTCGGCAAGCGTCTCCTGCTCACCGGATTCTTCTTCCTGCTGCTCGGAGGGAGCTTCGACTCGGTGTTGATGCGCCTCCAGCTGGCGATCCCCGAGAACGAGCTGGTGAGCCCCGAGCTGTACAACGAGCTGTTCACCAACCACGGCACGGTCGTGATGTTCCTCGTGATCCTTCCGATCTTCGAGGGCTTCGCCATCATGACGCTGCCGCTCCTGCTGGGGACCCGGGAGATGCCGTTCCCGCGGCTCGGCGCCTTCTCCTACTGGGCCGTGCTGTTCGGCGGGTTGCTGTACTACAGCAGCACCCTGTTCCAGCTCGTCCCCGACGCCGGCTGGTTCGCCTACACGCCGCTCAGCGGCCCGGAGTACTCGCCCGATCTCGCCCTGGACTTCTGGGTTCTAGGGCTCGGCGTGGCCGAGGTCGGTGCGATCGCCGCGGCCATCGAGATCATCATCGGCATCCTCAAGATGCGGGCGCCGGGCATGACCCTCAGCCGGATCCCCATGTTCGCCTGGGCGCTGCTGGTGTTCTCGTTCATGATCATCTTCGCCTTCACCCCGCTCATCATCGCCAGCCTGATGCTCGAGCTCGATCGGGGCTTCGGTACCCAGTTCTTCGACCCCGCGCAGGGGGGGAGCTCGCTGTTGTGGCAGCACCTGTTCTGGATCTTCGGCCATCCCGAGGTCTACATCCAGTTCGTGCCCGCGGCCGGCGTCGTGTCGATGATCGTCCCCGTCTTCACCCGGCACCGGATCGTGGGCTACACGTGGCTCGTCGGCGCCCTCGTCGCCATCGGCTTCCTGTCCTTCGGGCTGTGGGCCCACCACATGTTCGCGGTCGGGCTGCCGCCGCTCGTGCTCAGCTTCTTCTCCGCCGCCAGCATGGTCATCGCCATCCCCGCCGGGGTGCAGTTCGTCGGCTGGCTCGCCACGATCTGGGCGGGCCGCCCCGTCTTCGCCACGCCGTTCCTCTTCGTAATCGGCTTCCTCGTCATCTTCGTCATCGGCGGGATCACGGGGGTGATGGTGGCGGCCGTGCCCTTCGACCTGCAGGCCCACGACTCGTTCTTCGTCGTGGGCCACATGCACTATGTGCTCATCGGCGGTGTGGCCTTCCCCATCTTCGCCGGCGTCTACTACTGGTTCCCGAAGTTCACCGGCAAGCTGCTCGACGAACGCCTCGGCCGGTGGAACTTCTGGCTGCTGTTCGTCGGCGTCAACGTGACGTTCTTCCCCATGCACATCTCGGGCCTCATGGGGATGCCCCGGCGGGTCTACACCTACGGCGCCGACACCGGGTGGGGCATCTACAACCTGATCTCGACCGTCGGCGTGTTCATCATCGTGCCGGGCATCGCCGTGTTCGTCTGGAACGTGGTCCGCACCCTGCGCCGGGGAGAGCCGGCGGGGAACGATCCCTGGGGTGCAGACACGCTGGAGTGGGCGGTGTCCTCGCCTCCGGCGGAGCACGGCTGGACGGTCCTTCCCATCGTGCGCAGCCGCCATCCGATGTGGGACCAGGAAGAGCTCCACCGCGGCGAGGAAGGCATCGAGCGGTTCGTGCAGGGCCTGGCCCAGTGGCCGCTGCGGTGGCGTGCTGGGGTCATCGTGGGCACGGCGGACGCCCGGCCTCAAGAGGTCTTCCGGGTGGCGGGACCGTCCGTCTGGCCGCTCGTCGCCGCCTGCGGGCTCGTGCTCGTCTTCATCGCCGAGCTGCTGAAGTGGCGTTGGGTCATCGCCGTCGGCGCGGTGGTGCTGGTCGCCGCCGTCATCCGGTGGAACTGGCCCGAAGAACCACCCATGACCGTCGAGGAGGAGGACGCCTTCGAGCGGGAGCACCACGTGCCGGTCAACGCCGGCGGCAGCGTCGTCGTGGCCACCTGGGCCATGAGCCTGCTGATCCTCTTCATGGGCATCGCCTTCTCCAGCCTCCTGCTGAGCTACTTCTACCTGCGGCTGGAGAACCCCGTGTGGCCGCCTCCCGGGATCGCCGACCCGGGCCTGGGGTGGGCGATCGTCGCGTCCGTGCTGGTGGGGGTCAGCGGCCGCGGGGTCTACGCCGCCCTCCGACGGGTGCGGGCCGGCGACCAGGCCGGCTTCGTCGGCGCCCTCGTGGCCACTCTGGTCGTGGCCGGCGCGGGCGCCGCCATTCAGTTCCGCGACGTCGCCCAGTTCGAGTTCGGCGGCACGCACCACGCCTACGGATCGATCTTCTACACCCTGAGCGGTTTCGTCTTCGTGGTCGCCGCGGCGGGGTTGATCATGCTCGCCATGTCGGTGTACTGGGCCATTCGGGGCCAGTACGACAGGCGCCGCCACGCCACCGTGGCCAACGTCGCCCGGTTCTGGGCGGCCGCCGCGGTGGTGTGGATCGTCGGCTTCGGCACCCTCTACGTCGGGCCCCGTCTCGTATGACCGACGCAACCCGACCAGGCGGTCCCCCGCCGCCGGACGGATCCAGGACGGCGTCGGACGGCACGCCCGTCGCAGTCGACGTCTCGCGTGATCGTCTGACTCGGGTCGGGTGGGTCGTCCTCCTGGGGGGGCCGGTCATCTGGTTCTCCCACTTCATGCTCGTCTACCTCGTCGCCGAGGCCGGCTGCACGGGCGGCGGGCCCGGGCTGCGGGCGTTCGATCCACCCGTGCCGTCCGCGGTCACGATGGCCGCCACCGCCGTGGCCGCCGTGGGCTGCCTGGCGTTCGCGGTGTGGGCCCACCGGCGATGGATCGCCACACGGGACGGCCCGGCGGCCGACGATCCCGGCGGGCTCTCCGGCGCCCACGAGGAGCAGGACCGCGGCGGGACGCTGGCGTTCGCCAGCCTTCTCCTGTCGCTGTTCTCGTTCGTGGCCGTCCTTTTCGTCGGCCTGCCCGCCCTCGTCCTCGAGTGCTGAGACCGATGCTCGGGCCCGCTGCCAGCCGCTCGCCGCCGGGCTCACCGGGGAAACCTGCGCCCGCGGCCCGACCCGGTCACCGTCTGGCTTCGAGTGCCGGCGACGGGGAGGGCTGCTCAGGCTACGCGGACGTGAAGTCGAAACGGACGCTGGCGAGATCCGTGCCAAACCGGCGGACGTTGGCGGCATGGCTCGGGCGGTCGAAGGCGTGAAGGCGCGTGTGAGGATCGTCGTCGGGGACGAGGCGAGCGCGTGCTGGGCGCCAGCGGCGGCGGAGACGCACCCGAACGTGGGGGTCCGCCTCGATGTTGCGGACGTATTCCGCGTGCCGCCCCTGCTCGGCGACGACCCAACCGGTCGAGCCCTCGACGCTCATCCCTACCACCGTGCGCCGGCGCTTTCCCGTCCGGCGTCCCTTCGACTCGACGAGGACGTAGCCAGGCGCCAGCCCGGCCCAGACGACGAGCTTCACCGGTGGGTTCAGGAGATACCGCTGGACGACTCGCACGCGCCTCCGCTTGCGCTCGTCGCCGCTCACCGCCTCCATCATGCCCGCGGCCCTACGAAGGGCTGCAACGAGTGAAGTGACGACGCCGAACGGCGCCGCCCACAGCGCTCCCCCGTCTGCCGACTTGGCCGCCAGCGCGGAACGGCGGGGTGGGTCTCAGTACCTCGAGCGGATGGCTGGGCGTCTCGCCGATCTCGCCGCACTGGCGTCCCTGGTCACGGGCTGCTCCGAGCTGCGAGCGACCAGGCCGTGCTGATGCAGAGGACGACGACGTCGACCAGGACGTCCAGCACGAATGAGAGCAGCCGAGAACACGGTGGCACGGGTCAGCTGATGACGTCGCAGCTGGGGGGCGGGCCGGCGGCGTCGGCTGGCTGGCCGCCGGGCCGGCAGACGTCGAACCCGTCGCCGCCCGTCAGGCGGTCGGCGTCCGGGCCCCCGAACAGCTCGTCGTCGTCCGGCCCGCCGGAGAGGGCGTCGCCGCCGGCGTCGCCGGAGAGGCGATCGTCGCCACTCTCGCCAGCGAGCAGGTCGTCTCCATCGCCGCCGCACACGGTGTCGTTCCCCTCCCCGCCCGACAGCTGGTCGTCGCCGCCGAGGCCGAAGACGGTGTCGTTGCCGCCCAGCCCCGAGATCCGGTCATCGCCGGCGGTGCCATAGATGACGTCGTCGCCGGGCGTGCCGCTCGTGATCGCTCCAGGTATGGCGAAGATGGCGTCCGGCGGGGGCGGCGGCGGAGCGACGCACACCGGAGGTGGGAGCTTCCGGTTGCTGATCCGAACCGTGTCGATGAGGCCGCTGAAGAAGGGGAAAGCCGTGCCGTCGGCGCTCGACACCCGGAGCTGGTCGAACTCCACGCCCCGAATCTCGAGATGGATGTGTTGAGGCGGGAATGTCCGGCGGGTGAAGGTCGCGGAATTGGTGGCGACCACGACCCCGTTTCGGATCGCTTCCAATGTGACGACGGTTCCCGAGTCCGATCCGGCGAGCCCGAAGATCTCCATGGACGCGTCGGTCTCCACTTCGCCCGTCGTCATCCGGAACTCTCCGATGCGACCGAACGCCGCCGATGGTCCGGGCTGAAGTCCGCAGCATCCGAGCGCGTTCGGCGCGGTGAACCCGGGCATGCCAGCGAGCGTTCCGTCCGCCCGTTCGATCAGCCACTGGTGCGGCGGGGGAAGCGGGTTCGGGGTGCCGGGGGCGTGGACGTCCAGCGCGAAGAACGTGATCCCGCCGTCGGTGACCTCAGTGCCGAGGGGCCCCTCGGCGAACGAGTCGAACGTCGCGAGATGCTCAGCGGGGTGCGCGAGGGCGGGCCCAGCAGCGGCTGCCATCGTGAGGTGCGCCGCCACCAGCGCCGCGAGCGTCACCGCCATTCGAGTACGTGCCATCGCCGTGGATGTGTCCGCTCTCATGGCCACCCGCCTTTCGCCGTAGAGGGACAGCCTTTCCGCACCGCCCTCGTCGCGTCAAACGTTCCCTACCGCCGCGCCTCCGGAGGGTCGCCGTCGGCATCGGACCCGTGGGCCGCCGGCTCCGGTCGACGATCCGCCCGGTGGTCGAGCGGTCGCCCCGGCGGCGCGGCTATTACGGTACGCCTATGTCCGACCCTCGCATTCTCTCGCTCGTCCTGGCTGGGGGTGAGGGGACCCGGCTCGCGCCGCTCACCGCCGACCGGGCCAAGCCCGCCGTTCCGTTCGCCGGCCACTACCGGCTCGTCGACTTCGTGCTGTCGAATCTGGCCAACGGCGGCTACCTCAAGATCGTCGTTCTCACCCAGTACAAGAGCCACAGCCTCGA
>DASZOE010000226.1:0-1564 GCA_035550945.1 Acidimicrobiales bacterium | reverse complement strand
CGCCGTGGGCGGGGACGCCGGCGGCGCCGTCCACCTCCACGGCCGACACCCCGATGCCCTTGACGGCGACCGCGGGGGCGATGGCGGCACTCACGCCGCTCTGGTCGGTCGTGGGCGCGGCCACCACCACGTCGAAGTCGGCGGCGACCGCGGCCCGGGTGAGGGCGGCCAAGCCCGGCGTACGCACGCCGTCGTCGTTGGTGACGAGCACCCGCATCGGCGGGCGGCTCAGAAGGAGCGGCGACGAAGGAGGGCGGGCGTCACCCGGTGCCCTCCTCGAGGTCCTCGTCGGGCACGCCCAGGTCCCAGCTGAGGATCAGCGCCTCCCGCTCGGCGTCGCGGACCACCCGCTCGCGGTTCCGCCGGAACTGGGGGTCGTGGGGCGGCAGCAGCAGAAGCCGGGCCAGGGCCCGCTCCCGGAACGCCTCGATCAGGTTGCGCTCGCCGAACTCGGAGACCACCTCCCAGTGCGGCGCCACGGGACCGAGGTACACGATCCGCACGTGCCCGCGCGGAGCCCTCTGCTCCTCGAGCTCCTCGGGCGCCTCGGCCATGGGGGCGAGGCTAGCCGGGACTCGGGTCACCTCCGGCCCAGGGTGAGCGTCGCCGTCTGCGAGCGGCCGCCCCGGTTCCAGGTGATCTCCACCTGGTCGCCGGGCTTGTACTTGCGCACGGCGGTGCCGAGCTCCTCCGATGACCGCACGCGGTCCGACCCGAGGGCGACGATGACGTCGCCGGCCTGGATGCCGGCCGCCTCGGCCGCCGAGCCGGGGACGACGTCGAGCACGAAGGCGCCCTCGCCGGAGACGGGCGTGGTGGTGGTGACACCGACGGCGGGCCGCCCGCCGGCCGCTCCCTCTGCCCGCAGGTCCTCGACGAGGGGGCGGGCGGTGTCGCTGGCGATGGCGAAGCCGATGTTCTGGGCGAGGCTCCCCCCCGCGCCCCGGCCGGCCACGGCAGTGTTCACACCGACCACCTCACCGGCGGCGTTGACCAGCGGGCCGCCGGAGTTGCCAGGGTTGATGGCGGCGTCCGTCTGGATGAGGTGCTCGAGGCGACGCCGGGGGTCGACCTGGATGGCGCGGTCGAGGGCCGACACGATGCCCGTGGTGACGGTGGGCCCGCCGGGAAGGGCGAGGGCGTTGCCGATGGCCACGACCTCGTCACCGACCTGGAGGTCGGAGGAGCGGCCGAGGGTGACGGTTGGCAGGTCCGACGCCCCCTCCAGGCGAAGGAGGGCGAGGTCGGCGGCGTCGTCGCTGCCCACGAGGGTGGCGTTGTAGGTCCGCTCGGTGTCGGACAGCTTGACCTGGATGCGGGTGGCCCCGGCGACGACGTGGGCATTGGTGAGCACGTCGCCGGACGGGGTGAGAATCATGCCGGTGCCCGAGCCCTCGGCGGGAACGATCTCGAAGAACCCCCGGCTGAAGCCTCGGGTGCTGATGGAGACCACCGCGGGCTCGACCCTGGCGAGGATGGAGCGGATGTCGCCCGGAGCGGCCACGGTGGCGGACGGCCGCTCGACGCGGGTGACGGTCGAGCCGGCGTCGTCGGAGTCCTGGAA
>DASZOE010000225.1:0-3060 GCA_035550945.1 Acidimicrobiales bacterium | reverse complement strand
GTCCCGGAGGTCGGGGGCCCCACCGTCCTGGGTGACGAGCGGAGCCTCCCGGCTGGCCCCCAGGAGGGGCAGGCGCTCGGGCTCCGAGCGCGCCGTGCGGGGCGGCAGCACAGCCGTCACCCGGGTGCCGTCGAGGTCCATCTCGCACTCGGCCCGCAGCACGTCGCCGACTCTGGCCCCCGGGTGGAGCAGGGCACCGTCGAGGCTGCCCTTGGGCTGGCGCGCGCCGGCCGCCCGCCAGGTCCAGGTGCCGTCGGGGCGCGAGCTGGTGAGCTCGATCTCGATGCGAGGCACGGCCTCAAACTAACGGCTCGGGGTGCCCGACAAAACCAGGACCCGCCAGGAGGGGCCCGTCAGGCGATGAACACCGCTCCCTGCATGCCCTGGCCCTCGTGGAAGCGGCAGTGGAACCCGGCCAGGCCGGAGGCGGGGGCGGTCAGCGACAGGGTGCGGCGGGCGCCCGGCGGCAGCTCGACGTCGACGCCGAGCTCCTGGCTGGTGAAGGTGTGACGGGCGCTGCCCTCGTTGTGGAGCTCGACGGAGAACCTCTGGCCGGCCTTGGCCTCGATGTAGGTGGGGGCGAAGTAGGAGTCGTCGGCCTCGATCTCCATGTCGTTCTCGGCGGTGGCCGACCCGTGGTCGTTGACCTGGCCGGGCAGGGACACGGGGGGCGCCGACTCGGTGTCGTCGTCCCCGCAGCCGGCGAGCACCAGGGCCACCAGCGCCAAGGAGGCCAGGAGCCGTCTCATCCTCAGGCCTCAGGTTCCTCGGCCCGGCGGCGGGCGCTGCGGACGAGGAGGGCGCCACCGAGGAAGAGGATGGCCACCACCACGACGAAGACGACGGTTCCGGACTTCACGGCGACAACCGTACCGCCGGAGCGGGGCCTCGGATTCTCGGGCCCGGGCTCCGGGCAGGATGCAGGGATGCCGCCCGAGGTGCAGGACTTCACCATCGGCGCCGAGGAGGAGTTCCTCCTCGTCGACCCCGAGTCGCGCCGACTGGTGCCCGCGGCCGACCGGGTCGTGGCCGCGGACAACGACGCGGGCGAGGCCGAGGTCGGCCACGAGCTCCAGCTCTCCCAGCTGGAGACGGGGACGGCCGTGTGCGACACCCTGGGCGAGCTCCGGACCGAGCTCGTGCGCCTCCGCCGGTCGTCGGCGGCCGCAGCCGAGGGGGCGGGGTACCGGATCGCGGCCGCCGGCACCCATCCCATCTCGGTCATCGAGGGCAGCCGGTTCACGCCCGAGCCCGCCTACCTCCGCCTCGAGCGCGACTACCAGCTCGTGGCCCGGGAGCAGGTGGTGTGTGGCTGCCACGTGCACATCGGGATCTCGGACCGCGACGTCGCCATCGACGTAATGAACCGGGTTCGGCCCTGGCTGGCGCCGATCGCCGCCCTGGCCGCCAACTCGCCCTACTGGATGGGCGAGGACACCGGGTACGCCAGCTTCCGCTCCGAGATCTGGCGGCGGTGGCCGATGTCGGGGACGCCCGAGCCGCTCGCCTCCCGGGCCGAGTACGACCGCCTGGTGGAGGAGCTGCTCGCCACCGGCGCCATCGACGCCCCCGCCCGCATCTACTGGGACGTACGCCCGTCGGCCAAGTTCGAGACCCTCGAGTTCCGGGTGACCGACGCCTGCTCGACCGTCGACGAGACGGTCATGGTGGCGGGTCTGGTCCGGGGGCTGGCCCGCGCCGCGTGGGACGAGGCCAAGGCCGGCGAGCCGCCCGTCGTCCCCCGCGCCGAGCTGCTGCGGGCCGCGACCTGGCGAGCGGCGCGCTTCGGGCTCGACGGGGAGCTCATCGACCTCGGCGCCTGCCGCTCCGTCCCCGCCCGCGAGCTGGTGGACACCCTGACCGCCAGGCTCCGCCCTGCGCTCGAGGACCTGGGGGACTGGGACGAGGTGACCGCGCACGTCGACGCCGTCTTCGGGCGGGGGACGGGTGCCACCCGCCAGCGCCACGCCTTCTCGCGCGCCGGCCGCCTGGAGGACGTCGTCGACTTCCTCCTCGCCCAGACCGCGCCCGGCGGGCCCGGCGACTAGCCGGCAGTCGGATCTAGCCTCCTCCCATGCCCCGACTCGAACCCGCGGAACCGGCCCCGCCGTTCACGCTGCCCGACCAGGACGGCACCGACGTCGCCCTGGAGGACTTCTCCGGCCGGCGCGTGATCGTGTACTTCTATCCCGCCGACGACACCCCCGGGTGCACCAAGGAGGCGTGCCAGTTCAACGACAACCTGGCCGCCTTCGGCGAGGCCGGCGTGCCCGTGCTCGGCATTTCCCCCGACGGCTCCGCCAAGCACCAGCGGTTCCGGGACAAGTACGGACTGCGCTTCCCGCTCCTGTCCGACCCGGACCACGCGGTGATGGAGCGCTACGGCGCGTGGGGCGAGAAGACCATGTACGGGCGCAAGGTGACCGGAGTCATCCGCTCGACGTTCCTCGTCGGCGCCGACGGGCGGATCGAGCGGGCCTGGTACAACGTGCGGGCCGACGGCCACGCGGCCAAGGTCCTGGCCGAGGTCGGTGCCTGACCCGACGGTGCGCCCCGCGCCCACATGGCCGGGGCGGCCGACCCCACCAGCGTGGCCGCCGGTCGGGGCACGACGGCGTACGGACGGGAGGCCGGGAGGATGAGCACCAGGAGCCTGGTCCAGATGCCGGTGTGGCGTATCGCCGCCGACTTCGGTGGCTAGGTTGCGACGCCCCAGGGCCCGCGCCGGCCGCCACCGCGGGCCCGACGGCCTCTTCCTCGGCACCGTCCCCAGCCTCGCCCTGCTCGCCGGGGGGCTGGTCCTCCTCGGCCTGAGCGCCCTGCCCGTCGACCGCGACGCGGTGGGAGGGCTCGAGGAGCGACTGTTCCGGGACGTGAACGACGGCATCCGCCTGCCCTGGTTCGCGGTGTGGACGGTGATGCAGCTGGGCAGCGTCATCGTGATCCCCCTCGTGGTGGTGATCGCCCTCCTCGCCCGCCGGCCCCGGCTGGCCGCCACCGCGGCCGTGGCCGGGACCATCGCCTACGTGATGGGCAAGGTGGTGCGCCACCTCGTGGTCC
>DASZOE010000224.1:0-1847 GCA_035550945.1 Acidimicrobiales bacterium | reverse complement strand
ACGATCATCGAGTCGGGGATCGACATGCCCACGGTGAACACCCTGGTGGTGGACCGGGCCGACGCCATGGGCCTGGGCCAGCTCCACCAGCTCCGGGGCCGGGTCGGACGGGCCGGGCAGCGCGCCTACGCCTATCTGTTCTTCCCGCCCGAGCGGAAGCTCACCGAGGAGGCCTACGAACGGCTGAAGACCATCGGGGAGCACACGGAGCTGGGGTCGGGCTTCAAGATCGCCATGCGCGACCTCGAGATCCGGGGGGCGGGCAACCTGCTCGGGGCGACCCAGTCGGGCCACATCGCGGCTGTGGGCTACGACCTGTACGTCCAGATGGTCAGCGAGGCGGTGGCCGAGGTGAAGGGCGAGGAGCTGCGCCCGCCCGCGGAGATCAAGCTCGACCTTCCCGGCGCCGCCCACCTCCCGCCCGACTACGTGGCCCGGGAGGAGCAGCGCCTGGAGGCCTACCGGCGCCTGGCCGCGGTCACCACCCAGGACGAGGTCGACGACGTGCGGGCCGAGTGGGTCGACCGGTACGGCCCCCCGCCCGAGCCGGCCGAGGCCCTCCTCACCGTGGCCCGGCTCCGGGCCGAGTGCGCCCGCACGGGGGTGCGGGAGGTGACGGTGGCCAAGGGCGTGGCCCGGATCTCTCGCCTGAACCTGCGGACCAGCGCGCAGATCCGCCTGCGGCGCGTCGCCAGGACCGCGGTGTACAAAGAGGAGCTGGCCCAGCTCGTGCTCCCGATCCCGCCCGGCACCGACCCGGCGGAGGCGGTCATCGGGCTCCTGCGGGAGCTGATCCCGCCCGACGCGCCGGCCTCGGTAGCATCGACGGCATCATGAGACGCCCCGGACCATCGCGTTCGGGCCACGCAGGCCGGGCTTGTACACGCCCGTCCCTCGTCGCCCTCCTCGCCGGCCTCGCCCTCGTCCTCGCCGCCTGCGGCTCCAGCTCGCCGGCGGCCACGGTGGACGGTGAGACCATCAGCCGCGGCGACCTCGAGGGCGAGCTGCGCGACATCGCCAGCAACGACAAGTACCTGAAGTACATCGAGTCCCAGGTCCAGATCCGCAAGAGCGGGGTGTTCGACGCCAGCTTCACGGCGTCGGTGCTGAGCCGTCAGATCGTCTACTCGATCGTCGAGCGGGACCTGGAGGCCCGCAAGGTCACGGTCGCCAAGGCCGATCTCGATGCGGCCCGGCCGGCGCTGGTCGAGCAGATGGGCGGCGACGAGATCTTCAACGCCTTCCCCACGGACTACCAGGAGACGCTGATCCGTCGCTCGGCCCAGGTCACCGCCCTCTCCTTCGCCCTGCTCGACCAGGGCCCACCCGACGAGGTCGCCCGCGCCTACTACGAGGAGCACAAGGAGGACTTCGCCCAGGTGTGCGTCGGCCACATCCTCGTGAGGAGCCAGGAGGAGGCCGAGGCGGCCAAGGCCCGCATCGACGCCGGCGAGGACTTCGGGGCGGTGGCCAAGGAGGTGTCCACCGACACCGGCAGCAAGCACCAGGGCGGGCAGCTTGGCTGCTTCGGTCGCGACAACTCCCTCGTCCCCGAGTTCACCACGGCGATGTTCAGCCAGCCCGTGGGCGAGGTGGGGGCGCCCGTGCAGTCCCAGTTCGGCTACCACGTGATCAAGGTCACGTCCCACGAGGTCCCCCCCTACGAAGAGGTGGCGGCCCAGGTCCGCAACCGGGCCGCGGCGTCGGCCCAGGAGAAGCTCACTGAGTGGGTCGACGGGGTCATGGACAAGGCCAAGATCAGCGTGAACCCGAAGTACGGCCACTTCGAGAAGAGGGGGGCCCAGTCCCGGGTGGTCCCGCCCCAGGCGCCCACCACGGCCGGACCT
>DASZOE010000223.1:0-3316 GCA_035550945.1 Acidimicrobiales bacterium | reverse complement strand
CTCCCAGCAGGTCCGACCGGGGGACCGATGACAAATGGCGGCCGCGCCGGTCTGATTACGGTCCGCCAGGTGCCTGCGACCGCAGCAAGGGAGAGCAACCATGAGCCCGCTCCGATACTCGATCAACATCACCCTCGACGGCTGCTGCGATCACCAGGTGGGGATCCCGGACGAGGAGTTGCATCGCTATTGGGCCGCCGAGCTCGAACGAGCCGATGCCCTTCTCTTTGGCCGGGTGACCTACGAGATGATGGAGGCGGCGTGGCGGCAGCCGGCGACGGGGACGTGGCCTGACTGGATGGCTGATTGGATGCTCCCCTTCGCCCGGACGATCGATGGGGCAAAGAAGTACGTCGTGTCGGGCACCCTGGACCGGGTCGATTGGAACGCGGAGCTCGTGCAGGGTGACGTGGCGAAAGCCGTTCAGCAGCTCAAGCGGGAGCCTGGCAGAGGCCTGTTCGTGGGAGGCGTGACCCTCCCGCTGGCCTTGGCGGATCTGGGATTGATCGATGAGTACGAGTTCGTCGTGCAGCCCATCGTGGCGGGCCACGGCCCGACGTTGCTCGCCGGCCTGAGCGAGCGGCTCGAGTTGAGGCTCGTGGGGCGCCAGGAGTTCCGGTCGGGGGCGGTGGCTCTGCGTTACCAGCCCAGTCGAGTCACGGCTTGAAGTTCGCTGGCTGTACATCATCTCCCGGCTGACGGAAAGGTGGAGTTGTTTCGCCGAGTCTCGGCAGCACTCCGCACGAAAGGTCGCTGCATACTGGCCGACGTGGTCGTCCCGCAAGATGCCGCTGACGCCGTCACGCGGTGGAGCCGGGAGTTGATCTACCTGATCGGCTCGATGCACAACTGCGGTGGCTCTCGCAAGCTGGCCTGGTGCCGCGGGTTGCGTGGGAGCACCGCGACCTGGTCGTCGTGGTCGCGGACAAACCGTAGGAGGCGTTCTCCGCCCCACCGAGAGCACTCGCGCGGCGCCCGAATCGGCGTGCCCGGGCCACAGACGTCGAGCGATCTGTCGCGCCAAACCCGCGACCACTCCCGTTGTCCGTCAGAGCTCGCGAGAGACAGCATGCTGGCGAACCCGGCGAGACCCGCTGGCTCTGGCGACGGGCAGTCAGATCGGACGACGATCAATAGCGGTAGACCTGGCCCCCGACCAGGAGGCCGTACGTCGCAATTGTGACCACAATGATGCGGAGGGTGAGGGCCTCAGGGAGCGCTCCGTCACGCGCTCGACCCCGGCACACCACGAGACGGGCGTCATGTCGCTGGACCACGCCGCCGACGAGAGCGGCCACCCGTGTGCCCACACCGGCCACAACGGAACATCCATCAGAGCCATGCCGCCGAGGGACCGGCTCCCGGTCCCCCTGCCCGCGTACCGACCGTTCTCCCTTCCACGAGGAAGATCGTCGGCGGTTTCACGGCCAGCGCTCGCCTGCCGCGCCGCAGAGTCAGCCGATTCCAGCCCCTGCGCCAGCGCCTGTCTCCCGGCTCTGGCGCCGAGTCATCAGGAAACGTGCGATGCCGAGCCCCACCGCGAGGGTGGCCAGGTTGATCAGGGCGTAGATGTACCAGTCGTCCCACCCCTTTTCAGCAACCGCAAGCGATCCTTCCACCGCGAAGGCGAGGGCGAACACGGCCAGCATGATGATCACCGCTCCTCGCCAGGTGCTCGCCTTGAACCCCAAGGCAATAGCGGCCACCAACACAGCCAGTTGAACCATGAACTTCTCCTTCCATCGTCTTGGTTAGTTCCGAGTGCCGAGCGACGTCCTCGCTCAGCCCGTGAACCGTCGGGTCCGTTCGTGCCTTCACGAGATGCGTGAGGACGATCCCGACGGGTGTCTCCGGCGACAAGGGCACGTGTCCCGTACTGGTCGCAAAGAGCCGTCGTAGAGGCCCAGGCGACGGCCTCGGATTGTCCGCCGTCTCCCGGTGTGCCGCGATGAGCAGGATCGCCGGACCCGAGCCCCCGCCTCTCAGTACAGGTCGGTTTCGGTTGTCGGATCGGTAGCCATGGCTGCCACCTGGAGCTCCTGTCGCTGTCGGCTGGTGTTGGTGATTGGACTTCGCCGGTTGTCCGAAAGCCAGGACGACAATCTTCTTCATCGATAAGCGTCGCTTATCGTCAAGTGACGGAGATCGTGGAGCGTCTTGGGGATGCCTCTGTACACGTAGTCCTCGGCTTTCACGTCAATCTTCGGAAGCCGCCTTGTCGTAGGCCCAGTTTCTCGATGGCGGGCTTGGCCGCCCCGACCTCGTCGCCGCCCGCAGGGTCGCCCGCCCTGTGCCTTCTTGACCGCGACGTCGAGGCTGGCGACTCACTACCCTTCTTGGACGATGTCGCAGCCCACTGGCTCTATGGGTTATAGGCTCTGCGTTATGGGGTGACCTCGGGCCCCATACGGGCGCTACTCGTGGCCGTCGAGACGAAGGCGCGGACGAAATCCTCGAGCGCGGTCGGCGTGACTCCATAGGTGGCGGCAAGCGCAGTCATGTCGAGCGGCGAGTCGTAGGTCTCGAGCACCTGAAAGAGCCCGTTGACCTGCTCCGGCATCCCCGGAACGGGGTCGCCCATACGAACGGTGCGCACCGGAATCTCCCCGCCCAGTTCGTGCTCGAACGCCGCCACCGCGTCACGCCATGAGATCGCGTCAGGTCCGCCGATGAGAAGGCGTTGATTGTTGGCCTCGTTGCGCTCGAGGGCGGCGACGGCATAGGAGACGACGTCGCGCATGGCCACCATGGAATGGCGGCGTCGGCCCTCTCCTACGAGGGTCACGGTTTGGCCGGCGAGCGCCGGGCCTCCGACAGCCATCGGCAGCCAGGTGTCCATGAACAGGTTGGGCTGGAGAATCGTCCACGTCATGGCGCTCTTCGTCAATCGTTGTTCCGCCTCACCCTTGGCCCGGATGAGCGGCACCGGACTCTCGGTGCTGGCGCCTAGGACGGAGGTGAAGACGAATCGGCGCACCCCCTCCACCTCGGCCGCCTCGATCAAGTGCTGGTTGCCGTGAAGGTCAACGGATTCGATCGTGTCCTCGCCCCCCCGTCCGATGGCGTTGGCCGTGGTGACCACCGCGTCGACCCCCGCGCAGGCGGCGTGCAACGAAGCCGGCTCCTTCAGATCGCCCGTCACCGGCTCGGCGCCCACATCGACGAGCTCGCGGTACGACGAGCCAGGCCGGACAAGTATGCGAACCTTCTTGCCCTCGGCGAGCAGCCTCCGGACGATCGACCCGCCGAGGTTGCCAGTGGCTCCAGCGACCAGGATCACGATGATGCCCCTTCCTTGTCCTTGTCACTCGTTCCC
>DASZOE010000222.1:0-1597 GCA_035550945.1 Acidimicrobiales bacterium | reverse complement strand
GTCGCCGCCGTCGCCGCCGCTGAAGTCGCCCGCCGCGATGCTGTCGCCGCCGGTGGCGTTGAAGCGCAGGTCGATGTCGATGCGGTTGTTGCGGGCGTTGACGTCGTCGCCCTCGATCTCGAGCTCGATGTCTTCGATGTCGATGTCGTCGACCTCGTTCTCGGCCTCGCCACCCTCGTCGGACTCGACCTCGAGGTCGTCGCCGCCCCGGCCGCCGTCGCCGCCGGTGGCGCGGATGTCGAGGTCGTTGCTGGCGTTGCCGGTGTCACCCGAGGTGGACACCGACGAGGCGTTGGCACCGGTGTTGGCGGTGCTGATGGGGTTGGACACCGCGGTGGCGTCGCCGGTGTTGCCCGAGCGACCCGAGCGACCCGAGCGGGCGTCGCCGCCGGTCACGTCGTCGCCGCCGATGAGGGCGTCGTCGATGCTCACCGGGCTGGCCTCGGCCCGGCCCGTGTCACCGGTGCGCCCGGAGTTGCCGGAACGGGCGCTCGGGCTCGACACGATCGCCGACCAGGCGTTGCCGGTGACGCCGTAGTTGGTGGCGCTGGACTGCGAGGTGGTGGCCCCGGACCTGCCCGAGGTGGCCCGGGGGCTGGCGTCGACGTCGACGTCGCCGCCGGCACCGCCGTTGGACCGCCCCGCCGCGATGCTGTCGCCGCCGGTGGCGTTGAAGCGCAGGTCGATGTCGATGCGGTTGTTGCGGGCCGCGCCGTCCTCGTCGTCTTCGACCTCGATCTCGATGTCGTCGATGTCGATGTCGTCGATCTCGTTCTCGGCCTCGCCGCCCTCGTCGGACTCGACCTCGAGGTCGTCGCCGCCCCGGCCCCCGTCGCCGCTGGTGGCGCGGATGTCGATGTCGTTGGTGGCGTTGCCGGTGTCACCCGAGGTGGACACCGACGAGGAGTTGGCGCCGGTGTTGGCCACGCTGATCGGGTTGTCGATGGCGGTGGCGTCGCCGGTGTTGCCCGAGCGTCCCGACTCGCCCGACCGGGCGTCGCCGTCCCGGTCGTCGTCGTGGCGGTTGCCGTCGTGGCGGTTGCCGCGGTTGTCTCCCGCCCTCACCTCGTCCAGGCTCAAGCTGGTGTCGTCGTTGCCCCGCCTCCGAGCCGAGCTGGCCGGGCCGGACTGGGAGTTGAGCACCCCCGAGAGGCCCACCAGGCCAAGGCCCACGTCGACCGGCCCCGAGGACGTCGCCCCGGTGTCGCCGGTGCGCCCGGAGGCGCCCGAGATGGCCACCGGACCGCCGGTCACGCTCGACCAGGCGTTGCCGGTGACGCCGTAGTTGGTGGCGCTGGACTGGGCGTTGGCCCGCCCCGAGTCGCCCGTGCGGGCGGTCGGGTCGACGTTGACGTCCACGTCCCCGCCGGCGCCGCCGCTGGCGTCGCCCGCCGCGATGGAGTCGCCGCCCCTGGCGTTGAAGCGCAGGTCGATGCCGATGCGGCTGCGCCCGTTCGACTCGATCTCGATGTCGTCGATCTCGTTCTCGGCCTCGCCGCCGCTGTTGGAGCGGACCGAGGTGCCGTCGCCACCCCTGCCGCCGCTGCCGCCGGTGGCACGCACGTTGACGTTGTTGCGAGCGCTGCCCGTGTTGCCC
>DASZOE010000221.1:0-3394 GCA_035550945.1 Acidimicrobiales bacterium | reverse complement strand
GATGCGGGCGGCCGCGTAGCCGCCGACCCATGTGCCCGCGGCGATGCCCGCCAGCACCGTCCCGATGATGGCGGTGTAGGTCTCGAGGCTCACCCCCACGTAGGGAGCCAGCAGACGTCCGGCCAGGATCTCGAGTACCAGCACCGTCGCCGAGGTGAAGAAGACGAGGCCCCCGGCCACGAGCGGCGGCAGCGCCGTCATCGTCGCCCCCGGGTGAGGGCGGCCGGAGCCAGGCCGGTCAGCGCTCGGCGGCGATCGCCGGCTTCGTCCCGAGGCGCACGTTGGCGAAGGCCACGTTCAGGGCCTCCTGGGCCGGGGCCGCCGAGGCCTGCACCAGGCGGACGATCTCGTCGGGGTCGGCCTCGTAGCCCTCCTCGGACGACGGGTGCGGGTCGCGGAAGTGGGTGGCGTAGCCGTGGTTCGCGGCGGTGAGGGCCATGTGGAAGCGCGGGTCGCGGCGGCGCGCCTCGGCCCAGAAGCGGCGGGCCCGGCGGGGACGGGAGTAGTAGCCCCGGTAGGCCCGGCGCAGCCCGTCGGCGAGCTGGTCGGCGGTCATGCGGGCGGGCTCGTAGACCGGCGTGTAGAGGTTGTAGCGCTTCCAGTCGTAGGTGGTGATCCGGCCCTCGGTGGCCATCCGGGCGAACGTGGCCGTGCCCGGATACGGCGTGAGGATCGAGAAGTGGGCCACATCGACGCCCATGGCGTCCACCGACTCGACCGTCTCCTCGAACACGCGGGAGCCGTCGGTGTCGAAGCCGAAGATGAACCCACCCTCCACCCCGATGCCCTGGCGGTGGTAGGCCTCCACGAGCTCGCCGTACTCGCCGGGCCGGTTCTTCTTGTTCGCCTCCACCAGGCTGTCCCGCGAGACGCTCTCGAAGCCGGTGAACAGCACCCGGCAGCCGCTGCGGGCGGCCAGGGCCAGCAGCTCACGGTTCTTGGCCAGGCCGATGGAGGCCTGCGCCCCCCACGTCACCTTGCACCGGGCCCGGATGAGCGCCTCGAAGAGGCTCCCGGCGAACTCGAGGTCGGCGGCCAGGTCGTCGTCGAGGAAGAACACGTAGGCGAACCCGCCCACGTGCTGGCCGGCCCGCTTTATGACGTTCAGCTCCTCGACCACATGCTCGGGATCGCGGTGGCGCGAGCCCCGCCCGTTGATGCGGATCACCGAGCAGAAGTCGCAGTTGAACCGGCAGCCACGCGTCGTCTGCAGCGTGTTCAGGGGGGCGTAGCGGGTGAGGGGGAACCGGCGGAGGTCGTCGATCCACTCGTGGGCGGTGGGCACCGCCTCCATCCCCAGCCACTCGCCCTGGTACAGCGGCTTCAGCGACCCCGCCAGCAAGTCGGCGAGGACCGTCCCGAGGATGGCGTCGGCCTCGCCGCAGACGACCGAGTCGGCGTGGCGCAGGGCCTCGGTGGGCAGCAGCGAGGGGTGCACCCCGCCGAGGAGGACGGGGATGCCCCGGGCCCGGTAGGAGTCGGCGACCCGGTAGGCCTGGGGGGCGCTCGTCGTCCACACGGTGAGGGCGACGGCGTCGGGCCGCTCCTCGGGTATGCGCTCGTGGTTCAGGTCGATGATGCGCGTCCGCCAGCCGTGGCGGCGGGCGTGGGCGCCCAGGACCATGAGGGCCATGGGCGGCATCTTGTGGCCGAAGGTGTCGTAGATGCCGGTGCCCAGCCACGCGGGTGCGACCAGGTGGAGGAGGGGGCGGTCGTCCATGTCGTCAGTCTCGGACGCCAGGCTAGATCGTCGGGACGGACGCCGCCTTTCGAGGCGTGAAGGCGACCCGCAGCTCCTTGAGGCCCCGGATCACGAAGTGGTCGCGCCATCGGGGCTCGATGGTCACGAGCTCGAGGTCGGGGAACCGCCGGACGAGCGTCCCGATGGCGGCCCGGGCCTCGATGCGGGCCAGGGCCGCGCCCAGGCAGTAGTGGGCGCCGGCGGCGAAGGCCAGGTGGCGGTTGTCGGCCCGGCCCACGTCGAGGCGGTTGGGGTCGGGGAACTGCACGGGGTCGCGGTTGGCGGCGGCGAGCACGACCGCGGCCTGCTCGCCCTTGCGGATGACCTGGCCCCCCACCTCCACGTCGGTGGTGGCGATGCGCGCCGTGATGTGCACCGGGCCCTCGTACCGCAAGAGCTCCTCGATCGCGGCCCGGTCGAGGGTGGGGTCGTCCCGCAGACGGGCCAGCTCGTCGGGGTGCTGGAGCAGGACGAGCATGCCGTTGCCCACCAGGTTCATGGTGGTCTCGAAGCCGGCCAGCAGGAGGAGCGTGGCCGTGGTGAGCAGCTCCTCGTGGGTCAGGCGCTCGCCCGCCTCCTCGGCCGAGATCAGAGCGCTGAGGAGGTCGGGCCCGGGGTCGGCTCGGCGCTTCTCGATCAGCTCGGTGAAGTAGGCGGCCAGGTGCATGGCCGCGGCCAGGCCCTGGGTCTGGGTCTCGGGCTCGAGGTAGCCGTCGAGGAGCCGGGAGGCGTCGGCCGACCAGTCCTTGAACAGCTCCCGATCGGCGAGGGGGACCCCCAGCAGCTCGCAGATGACGATGGTGGGCAGCGGGTAGGCGAGGTCGCCGAGGACGTCGAGCTCACCCTTCTCGACGACCTCGTCGAGCAGCTCGTCGACCAGGGCGTGGATGCGGGGCCGCAGGGACTCGACCACCCGGGGCGTGAAGGCCTGGCTCACCAGCGAGCGCAGGCGGGTGTGGTCGGGCGGGTCGAGGAACATCATCAGCCGTGACCCGACGCGGCGGACGGGGCTCGAGCCCATCTGCTCGAGGACCTCGGGGCCCAGGTGGGCGGGGTTGTTGGAGAAGCGGGGGTCGCGGAGCACGGCGTGGGCGTCGGCGTAACGCACCAGGACCCAGTTGCCGTCGGGGGCCCGGTGGACGGGGGCGTTCTCCCGGACCCAGTCGTAGAGCGGGTAGGGATCGGCCCGGTACTCGGGCGGGAAGGGGTCGGCGAGCCGTCCCCCTTGGCCGGCCGCTTCGTTCGGGTCACGCAGGCCGCTCGCCGCGGCCGTGTCCTCCATCTCGCCCCAGGCCTACCAGAGGTGGGATCGCTATCGCGACTTGAGCGCGCCGAAGGGACGAGGCTGAAGTGGGGGCGTGGGCGCAGGCCGCCAGCGGGTTGCGCTCACCGGTGCCGGACTGGGCGCCGGCGCGCTCCTCGCCCTGAGCCTGCCTCCCTGGGGATGGTGGCCCCTGGGGATCGTCGGCGCCGCGGTGCTGGTCGGGTTTCTCCGCGACCTGCCGTGGCGCCGTCGGCTGCTGACCGGCTTCGCCGCGGGCGTCGGCCTCTACGGGATCGGCATGTGGTGGATGACGGAGTTCTCGGCCCCCGGGTACGTCCTCACCGCCCTGCTGGAGGGCCTCATCGTGGCCGCGGCCATGGCCGCGGTGC